>BJHK01000019.1:6669-9399 GCA_014192425.1 Planctomycetia bacterium
GGGTTTGTGATCATCTCACCGGAGTGGGCCGGAATGGTGCCCCCGGGCCTCAAGAACCTGCTCTTGTTTGCGGGCCCCAAGGAAGTCGGCCACAAGCCGGCCCTGATTGTCGCAATTTCGGCTGCGCGGGGCGGAAGTTATCCGGTGAATGAGCTACGCACCAGCGGCTACAAGAACAGCCGACTGGTCTACATTCCGGAGCACGTTCTGGTTCAGGACGTGGCCGACGTGCTGGTTGGAGAAAAGCCCGCCAGCGACCGTGATGCGTGGCTCCGCAGACGAATCGAGTTCGCCGACCGAATTCTTCTGGAGTACGCCAAAGCCTTGGCCCCCATTCGTTCAAGCGGCCTGACCGAGCACGCGGACTTCCCCTACGGCATGTGACCGGCCGTAGAGCCGGTGACACGCAGGAGTGCGGTGATCCCGCCCTACTTCTGCAGGTACGCCAGCGTGTCGGTGTGGTGGCCGATCACCCGGTGCCGATCACGATGACGTCGGAGAAGATCAACGACGGCTTCACCAGCCAGGGGCGTCGAGCGTCGCGACCGATCACCGTTCGTGGACGATCACGGCCCAGCCGATGTCGGCGATCCGCTCGGGCCTGCCGAGGATCACGATCGGCTCCGCAGCCGCGATCGTCGGCACCTCCACGTCGAAGGCGAGTTCTGCCGGATCCTGCGGGGCGGGGAACGTGCGCCGCCGCGCCGCGGCCGCCTTGAGCCGTGCCACGACCTCGGCCGGAGCCCGCGCATCCTGGACAGCCGGCGACGACGCCAGGTCGACGGCCGCGAGATCGGGATTTTCGAGCATCAGGCCCGACTTCGCCGTGCCCTCGATCCGATCGTCGCGGAGGTCAATGACAGCCACGGCGAACGACTTACGGGAGGCGTTCCAGCCGCCGATCGCGTCGATTGAGCGAAACAGCACGCCCACGTCGAACGCCATCACGAGCACGCCCATGCAGGCCCGGCCCTCCTTGCCCGACGGGCCGTTCCAGATCGGTACGGAAAACGCCACCTTCAGCTTGCCCGTGGTCGTGCTCTTGTAGACGCTCGACCGGTGCACCTCGGTGAGCGGCTTCGCGGCCGTGCCCGGCGGCAGGTCGCCGTCGCCGCCGTGGAAGTAGTCGCGGTGCGCGAAGGTCTGGCCCACGGTGTCGGCCACGGGCGAGCGGGCGACCTGCACGCCCTGCGGATCGCAGACGAACCAGCTCTCGGCATTCACGGAATCGCGGTGCGCGGCGGCGATGCCGTCGAGGGCCGACTGGATGGGCGCCCACTTCACGCGTCCCTCGCCGGGGGCGTGGCTCGTGGCCTGAATGGCGGCGAGCAGATCGGGATTGCGGGCCTCGTTCTCCAGGATCCGCCACCTCGAGTCGATCTGCAGGGCCGCCGTGCTGGCGGCGAGCCGGGCCGCCATCAGCAGAGCCGTCTGCCGCGCCCGATACTCCTGGCCTGCCATCTGCTTGAGCAGGACGGCGGCCGTGCCGGCCGTGAGCACGAGCAGCACGAGCGCGGCGGTGGCGATCTGGGCGAGCGTGCGATGCCGCCGGGCCCAGCGGGCGAGCCGCCGCGGCAGGGGCTCCCGATAGGAACTGACCGGCAGGTCGGCGAGGTAGTGCTCGACGTCATGGGCCAGTTCCAGCGGCGTCTCGTAACGATCGACCGGGTCGCGGGCCATCGCCTTGAGGCATACCGACTCAATGGCGTGCGACACGCCGCGTTTCACGCGGGATGGCGGCTGCACGTCTCCGGCCAGGGCCTTCTCGCGGATCGCCGCCAGGTCGCCGTCGAAGGGGGGCTGCCCGGTGAGGATGTGGTACAGCGTGGCGCCGAGGCCGTAGACGTCGCTCGCCGGGCCGACGTGCCGGGCGCCGTCGTGCTGCTCCGGGCTCATGTAGGCGGGCGTGCCGGAGATGCCCCGCTTCTCGGCGGGCGCCGAGTCGACCGCCATCGTTGGCATGACGATGCTCTGCTCGCCGCTGGCGCGGGCGGTGTCGTCGCGGTCCACGCGGGCCGCCAGGCCCCAGTCGAGCACGACCACCTCGCCGAACTTGCCGAGCATGATGTTGGCCGGCTTGATGTCGCGGTGGATCACGCCCCGGTCGTGGGCATAGGCGATCGCCTTGCAGGCCAGGGCGAACTGCCCGAGCAGTTCGCTGTAGCGAGCCCCGCGGCGCTCGGCCGACTCGCCCGCGTGCCGCCGGTCGTGAAACTCGGCGATCGCCGCGGCCAGCGTGCGGCCGGGGATGAGCCGCATCGCGTAGAACGGCTTGCCGTCGGGCGTGGCGCCGGTCACGTAGACCGGCACGATGTTCGGGTGCTCGAGCTGGCTGGTGACCGTGGCCTCGAAGTCGAAGGCCTCGCGGCACGACGCCTGCTCGAGCGCCCAGTCGTTGAGGAACTTCACCGCCAGGCTGCGGCCCGTGGCCCGGTCGCTGGCGGTGTAGACGTCGCCGATGCCGCCGCGGCCGAGCCGGCGGTTGACGGCGATCGTGGTGGTGGCCACGACCGTGGGCGGCACGTCGATGTCGCCGGCCGGCGCGGAAGAGGCGGATGGTTCGGTGCGTTCGTCGGCCATGCGTGGCTCCAGCCCTCGTCGAACCGCCAGTCTACCGGCCCGTGGCGTCGCGGCGGCGGAGGGCCAGGCCGGTGGCCACGATGCCGGCGACGAACATCCCCACGAGGACCTTCAAGGGCAGCCCCGGCGGGGCCCGCCAGCCCTCGCGGG
>BJHK01000019.1:9982-69156 GCA_014192425.1 Planctomycetia bacterium
CGGCTGCGGCGCGGGGGCATGCGGCAGCTTGATCCGCGGACGGGCGATCGCCTCGGGCACCACCATGCCCTCGAATGCCCAACGCGACGGCATCGCCGCGGCGAGCGGCTGGGTGATCTTCGGCAGATCGGACAGCGGCACGAGCACCCCGCCGAGCACGATCATCGGCATCAGCAGCACCGGCAGGATCGCCGTCGCCGACTCGGTCGTGCGCAGCGTGGCCGAGACGACGAGCCCGAGCGCGCCGCCGGCGAGGCCCGCCGCGTAGAGCACCAGCGCCAGGTGCCACCACGGGCTCTGCACGCCGCAGGCCCAGGCCACGATGCCGAGCAGCAGCGCCGCCTGCACCGCCGCGATGCCGAGCAGCAGCGCGGTCTTCGAGCCCAGGTAGGCGAGGATCGAGAGGCCCACCATCCGCTCGCGGCGATAGATCGGCCACTCGGCCACGATCTCCCGCGCGGTGGCCGAGCAGCCGAACCAGATGGCGGCCAGGGCCGTGACGAACATCATCGTCGCCATGCTCACGCCGGCGTGCGGCCACGACTCGCCGTTCGGGGCGGATCGCAGGACCTTGGAAAACACCGCCGCGATCAGCAGGCCGACCAGCGGTGCCTGGAGGAAGAGCACGGCGGTGTTCCAGCGGTCGGCCGCCTTGACGGCCAGCCCGCGTTTCACGAGCGTGAAGAACTGTGAGAGCCGCTCCACCGGCCGGGGCTGCGGCCGCGGGGCGGCGCCGGCACGGGCCGCGTGGGTGCCCGCCCGGCCGTCCACCCAGATCGACTTGGCCACCGATTGCTCCCACTGCCGCACCCAATCGGCCACGGGCCGCGTGGCGAGGCCGCGGAGCAGTCCGTCGGCCGTCGTGGGATGCGGGGCGCCGGGCGCCTGGGGCTCGAAGAAGTTGACAGCGTCGGGCCAGGCCCGGCCGAACCAGGCCAGTCGGCCGATCTGCCGCGTGGAGGGGTCGCGGGCGATCACGGCCACGGCGTCGAACTTCTCGTAGGCCTGCAGGCTCGGCTGGTGGATCGTGACCAGGATCGTCTTGCCGGTGTCGGCCAGCGACCGGAGCAGCTCGATGACCGACATCGTGTCGGTGCTGGAGAGGCCGGAGGTGGGCTCGTCGAGAACGAGGATCGGCGGGTCGGTGAGCAATTCCATCGCCAGGTTGACCCGCTTCCGCTGGCCGCCGCTGACGCCACGCTTCCGCTGGTCGCCCACGCGGGTGTGCTCGGTGCCCTCGAGGCCCAGTTGGGAGAGCACGCGGCGGATGCGGCTTTCGATCTCGTCGTCGGCCATGTCGCGGGGGAGCCGCAAGCGGGCGGCGTACCACAGCGCCTGCCAGACGGTGAGATCGGCGTGGAGGATGTCGTCCTGCGGCACGTAGCCGATGCGGCCGCGGAACAGGTCGAAATGCTCGTGGAGGTCGAGGCCGCCGATCACGATCCGGCCGGCGGCGGGGGCGACCTGGCCGTTGAGCACGGAGAGCAGCGTGCTCTTGCCGGCGCCGCTGGGGCCCATGATGGCCACCATCTCGCCCGGATGGATGACAAGCGACACGCCCTCGAGGAGCCGCCGCCCCGACGCCTCGACGGCCACCTGCACCGCTTCGACGGCGTCGGCGGAGGTGTCCACAGGCTCGAGCGCCCGGGCGTCGTTCGAGAGCCGGTAACGCTGGTCGCCCACCTGCACGAGCGTGCCGGGGCTGATCTCGACAGGCCGCTCGATCCGGCGCCCGTCCACGAACGTGCCCGCCGTGCTGCCGAGGTCGCGGACGACCACGCGGCCGCGGTCCACGGCCACCGACGCGTGGAGGGCCGAGACGAGCGGCTGGTCGAGGGCCACACTGGCGCCCGCGCTACGGCCGAAGGTGTCCACGGCCACCGACGCGTGGAGGGCCGAGACGAGCGGCTGGTCGAGGGCCACACTGGCGCCCGCGCTACGGCCGAAGGTGACGAGCGCCGCGTCGTCGAGGTGGATCACGCCCTCGTCGGCGGGCCGGGCTTGAGTGCGCTCCAGAAAGTCGCGCAGCGTTGTCGCGGGCAGCGCCGCATCGCCGAAGACCAGCGGGTCGTCGAGCGTGATCCGTTCTCGTTCGACCCGCCGCGGCGGCGTGCCCACGAAGGTGCCGTTGCGGCTGCCGAGGTCCTCGATCCAGATGTCGTCGGGGCCGACGAGCACCCGCGCATGACGCGCCGAGACGCTCGGCTGCCGGAGCACGAGGTCGTTGCCGGCCGCCCGGCCGATGAGCACGATCCGGATCTGGCCGGGGCCGCCTGCCGCCTTGCTGGTGTTCTTCGCCATCGCCATCCTGATATCGGCCGTCGTGGGGCCGTCCAGTCCGCCTGGCCGTTCAGGCTACGTCGCGACCGCACAACCGGCAAAAAACGAGCCGCCGGGTGGCGCGGGGGCCGGGTCGGATAGGCTTTTTGACATGGGCGAAGCGGCGACCGCGACCGGACTGGTGATCTCCCGTGACTATGGCGCCCACCTCACGGGAGTGGGGCACCCCGCGCGGCCCGAAAGGGTGCGGGTGATCGAGGATCGTTTGCGTGCGGTCCAAGGTGAAGCGGGGCATGGACGATGCCTTCCGGCGTGGCGACAACATCCAGCCGCCCGGCGTGGGCTATCGGTTCGTTGACCTCAAAGAAGCCAATGGCAACCTCGTGACCACCCATAAGAACACGATCGAGAAGGTCGTCGAGATCGACCCCGAGGCCGCAGACTGGTCGCGACGGGGCGCCGAGATGATCGCCTGCGAGGGCAAGAGCGCGGTTGACGTCGCGAGGCTCTTCAACGAGCACAAGGTGAGGGGCAAGCAGACCTGGCCCGACAGCCGGGTCCGCCAGCACTACGGCCGCGACAAAATTCATCGGCAAGGACGTGTTTCGCAAGACCAAGCAGGTGACGGACCGGCAGACGGGCAAGAAGAAGGTCATCACTCTGCCCACATCCGAATGGATCAGGCGGGACGTGCCGCACCTGCGGGTTCTGTCAAACGAATTGGCAGAGACCGTCAAGCGGAAGCTCGGCCTCGGCGCCGAGTCCTTCGGCCGCAAGGTGAAGAAGAAGCTCGAGCATGAGATCGCCAACGAAGACCAGAAACTCAAGCGGCTCACCGACCGGCTCGCCACACTCGACGACGCGCACCTCGACGCCGCGCCGGCTTTGGCGGTGCTCAACCGCGGCCAGTTCGCTGATGTCGATGATTCACAAGCCTCGGTGTGGGGATCTATTCAGCCGAGCCCGAACGCAACGCCATTACGGCCGGCGGGCCCAAGTGAGGCCATTGTTCCGCTCACCTATGACCGCAGGGAGGCCGCAAGGAGGCTGCGCAAATCCCAGCCCAGGAGTTACTTCCCTTCGTGAGCTCGGCCGCGAGCACGTGACTCCCGAGCGACGCGCCCACCTCAAGCGAACGCTCCCTGCTGCGGAACGGCGAAAGCTTCTCGATGATCTCCGGCTAACGCCCACGTGGATGCACCCCATCTTTCGTGACCTCGCCATAGCCCGGCCGTGAAGCGTGCTTTGCTTCGATCAGCTCCGACGAAGGATGTCGTCGATCAATGCCGGTGACACCCGAAAGTTCGTGTCGAGAAGGCCGCGAATACTGGCTTCAAGGTCAACGAGGTTTGAATCGGCCGCCAAGACGAGTACGCCAAGCGTGCCCGTGACCAGAAGTCCGCGATCCCGCGTCACGACAGTCGCCTTGCGTTCATCGATCAGAACTGCGTCGGCGTGGACCTATGTCGCAATGGCGATGGCTTCCGCCTCTCCCCAAAAGACCGTCAACCTCTGTGCGTGAAACACCCAAGCATTCGGCGAGCGCGCCATGGGATAACTGCCCCTGCCGATAAAGCTCGACGACAGCAGCTTCCTTGGCCGCCGCGTCCACGTTGTCGGACAGTGTAGCGAGATGCCGTTCGACACTGTCTGGAAGATCAAAGCTGATCGTGCCCATCTGAAACACGCTCCGTGATGAATCCGGCCCCGACCCTACTCGCGGAGGTCGCACTTCCGGCTCCTGCGAATTTGGTCGCTCCGTGCCGTCCTCGAGTAAACCGCAGCGGCGATCCTTCAGCTAATTGTGGTGGCGCCCAGTCTCACGTGCCACGAGTCAACGCAGCGGCTCACATTCCACGGCCCCGTCGCCCAGCCTCCGCCGACGATGATCCAACCGTCACCATGTGGGAGTTCCTGCATGGTGACCGTTGGACAATGCCCGAAACGGTCGCCCGCGGCTATCGCGACCACGTGGTTCCGCATCGCCGCACGCCTCAACACGAGGAGATGCTGCCGCAGATCGCCGAGGCGGGGTCTGGCGTCGACCTGGGCTCACCAGCGCCGCATGGGGCGGTCCCTGGTGAACGAGAAGCATGAGCGGCGCGGGGAGTGTAACGGGCGTCGAGCGGGCCCAGCGAGACTCCGCGTATACTGCCCACCCTTCGGACGGGGTTCCAACCCTGCCCGGACCAACGTTGTCCCGGGTCGCGGATAGGTTTTCTGACCGATTTCAAAGCAGCGCGGAAGCACAGGCATGGACGTCTTCGAAATGCGGGAGCGGCTGGTCAGGAACTACGAATCGTTCATTCGCAGTTTCGTCGAGATTTCCGACCCGCGGCTCAACGCCGAGGTGGAGAATTCGCTGGCCAGCGAACTGCTCTGGCCGTCGCCGCTGATCCAGCTCAACCCGGCGTTCGAGCCGGGCGGCATGATCGACGACCTCGTCGCGGAGGGCGTGCTGCACCGCACCTGCTCCGAGGTGTTTCGGGCCGGCAAGCAGGAAAACGGCCCCTTCCCCGGCCGCCCCATGCGGCTCCACCTGCACCAGGATCAAGCCGTGCGCACGGCCCGCAGCGGTGCCAACTACGTCCTCACCACCGGCACGGGCTCGGGCAAGAGCCTGTCCTACATCCTGCCGATCGTGGACCACGTCCTCCGCAACGGGTCGGGCCGGGGCGTGCAGGCGATCGTCGTCTATCCGATGAACGCCCTGGCCAACAGCCAGTTGGGCGAGCTGGCGAAGTTCCTGGAGCGGGCCCCGTTCACGAAGGACCGGCCACCGGTCCGTGTGCGGCGCTACACCGGCCAGGAGAACCGCGAGGAGCGCGACGAGCTTCGCGTTAACCCGCCCGACGTCATCCTCACGAACTACGTCATGCTCGAGCTGATCCTCACGCGGGTCGGCGAGAAGCGGCTCGTCGAGGCGGCGAAGGGGCTGAAGTTTCTCGTTCTCGACGAGCTCCACACCTACCGCGGCCGGCAGGGCGCCGACGTCGCCATGCTCTGCCGGCGCCTGCGTGAGCAGCTCGAGTCGCCACACCTCCAATACATCGGCACCTCCGCCACGATCGCGGGCCCCGGCACGCTCGCCGAGCAGCGGCGCGAGATCGCCCGCGTGGCCACCGATCTTTTCGGGGCTGACGTCCGTCCCGAGTCGGTGATCGGCGAGACCCTGTGCCGGGCGACGCCGGTCGGCGCCCCGGCCGACGAGGCGTTCCTCGGGAAACTCGCCGCGCGGGTGCAGGCCGCGTCACCGCCCCCCGCGGCCTACGACGCCTTCCTGGCCGACCCGCTGTCGAGCTGGATCGAATCGACGTTCGGCGTCCGCAAGGCCGACGCCGAAGACCGCCTCGTCCGCGCCGTTCCCAAGACGATCGACGCCGCCGGATCGCTGCTCTCCGATGTCACGGGCGTCGATGCCACTGCCTGCAAGGAGCTGATCCGGGAGCAGCTCATGGCCGGCTACTCCCAGGCCCGCTCGCCCGAGGGCCGGCCGGCGTTCGCGTTCCGCCTCCACCAGTTCCTCAGCCGCGGCGACACGCTCTACGCCACGCTCGAGCCCGAAGACAGCCGCTTCATCACGGCCGACGCCGTCCGCACCCATCCGCACAACGACCAGGCCCTGCTCTTCCCGCTGGCGTTCTGCCGCGAGTGCGGCCAGGAATATTACTCGGTCGCGCGGGTCGTGCCCGCCCGCGGCGGCGATCCTGTGTTCGAGCCCCGCGACCTCGGCGACCTCGCCAAGACGGGCGAGATCACGCCTGGCTATCTCTATTTCAGTTCCGATCCCGAGCGGGCCTGGCCGCCGGGCGACCACACGACCGACGCGATCCTCAACCGCGTCCCGGAAGACTGGAAGGAGCTCCGCAAAGATGCGGAAGTGCTCAAGCGCAGCCGGGTGGAGCAGCTTCCTCACCCCGAACACGTGGCCGTGTCGGGGCAGACCGATCCGCACGGCCTGGCGTGCCATTTCATCGCCAATCCGTTTCATTTCTGCCTCGCCTGCGGCGTCTCGTATGCCAACCGCCGTGGCACTGACCGCCCCGTGCTGGGCGAGGTGGGTTTCGGCGGCCGTTCCAGCGCCACCACGCTCATCGCCACCACGGCCGTCACCTACCTGCGGAAGGAGAGCCGGCTCGACCCCGAGGCGCAAAAGCTCCTCTCGTTCACCGACAACCGCCAAGACGCCTCGCTCCAGGCCGGCCACTTCAACGACTTCGTGCAGATCGCACTGGTGCGGGGCAGCCTGTATGCCGCGGCGGCGACGGCGAGCGCCGAGGGGCTCGAATACCGAGACCTCCCGCAGCGGGTGTTCGAGGCCTTCGAAGCCGGCCTGCCCAAAGACGCCGACGGCAACGTGTGCAAGCTCTACGCGGTTCAGCCCAACGCCCAATACAACGCCAAGAAGAGCACCGAGCGGGCGATGCGCGACGTGCTCACCTACCGGCTGTTCCTCGACATGAAGCGGGGCTGGCGGCTCTCGATGCCAAACCTCGAACAGTGCGGCCTGCTGACGGTCGAATACGAGTCGCTCGCCGACATCTGCATGAACGGGGCCGATTGGCAGGGCAGCCACCGCTGCCTCGTGGCCGCTTCGGGCGCGGCCCGCCACGAGGTCTGCAAGACGCTCCTCAACTACCTGCGCCGCGAGCTGGCCATCCAGGCCGACTGCCTCACGGAGCAGTGGCAGGAAGCCACCAAGCGCGAGAGCAGCCAGTGGCTCGTCGATGGCTGGAAGATCGACGCCGACGAAGAGCTCGTCACGGCCCGGCACGCGCAGCCCCGCGCCAAGGGGGACGACACCCGCTCCACCAACGTGTTCCTGAGCGCCCGCGGCACCCTCGGCCGCTACCTGCGCCGTCCCGGCAACCTCGCCGCCGGCGTGCCGCTCGACGAGGTGCAGGGCGTCATCCGCGACATCTGCCGGGTGCTGACGCAGACCAACCTCGTGCAATCCGGGAAGGCGGACGACCCGGCATACCAGCTCAACGCCGCCACGCTCCGCTGGCTGCCGGCCGACGGCACGAAGGCATTTCGCTGCCCGCTCCGCGTCCCGCGAACGCCGGCGGCAGGGCTGCGGCCCAACACATTCTTCGTCAACTTCTACAAAACGGCCGCCAGCGACGTGGCCGGCATGAAGGGCCACGAGCACACCGCCCAGGTTCCGGCCGACAAGCGTGAGGAGCGGGAGACGGAGTTTCGCGCCGGTCGGCTGCCCGTGATGTTTTGCTCGCCGACGATGGAACTGGGCGTGGACATCGCCGATCTCAACGCCGTGAACCTGCGAAACGTGCCCCCCACGCCCGCCAACTACGCGCAGCGTTCCGGCCGCGCCGGCCGCAGCGGCCAGCCGGCGATCGTGATCACCTACTGCACGGCCGGCAGCTCGCACGACCAGTATTTCTTTCAGCGGCAGGAGAAGATGGTGGCCGGCGCCGTCGCGCCGCCGCGGGTGGACGTCGCCAACGAGGAGCTCGTCCGCTCCCATGTCCACGCCATCTGGCTCTCCGAGGCGGGGCTCAACCTCCGCGACAGCCTCCGCGATCTGCTCGTGCTCGAGGAGCAACCGGGGATGCCGCTCGCCGCCGAGGTGCAGGCCCACCTCGACGACCGGCCCGCCCTGGCCCGCACCCGGCGGCGGGCGGAGCAGCTGCTCGAGTCGATCGCCGCGAAGCTCGATGTCTCGGCCTGGTATACGCCGCAGTGGCTCGACGAGGTGCTCGCCCAGTTGCCCGAGCGGTTCGACCGCTGCTGCGACCGCTGGCGGCAGCTCTACCGGGCCGCCATGGCCCAGCGGGAGCGCGAGCACAAGCGTGAGAACGACAACTCCCTGTCGCCGCGGCACAAGCAGGAGGCCAGGCGCTTCCGCCAGGAGGCCGAAAACCAGCGGGACCTGCTCCTCAATCAAGACACCTCCGGCAGCCGGCAGTCCGACTTCTACTCCTATCGCTACTTCGCCAGCGAGGGCTTTTTGCCGGGCTACAACTTTCCGCGGCTGCCGCTCTCGGCCTTCATCCCCGGTCGCGTCGGCAGCCGTGACCAGGAGTATCTCAACCGCCCCCGGTTCCTCGCGATCAGCGAGTTCGGCCCGAAGTCGCTCGTGTATCACGAAGGGCAGCGATATCAGGTCACGAAGGTGCTCCTGCCCCCGAGCGATTCCGAGCAGCGGCTCGTGCTCCACAAGGCCAAGCAGTGCCGGGCCTGCGGCTACCTGCATCCGGTCGATGGCATGGCCGACGACGACCGCTGCGAGCTCTGCCACACGGAGCTTCCCAAGGCCGAGGATCGGCTCCTCCGGCTGACGAACGTCCTCACCCGCCGCCGCGAGCGGATCAGCTGCGACGAAGACGAGCGGCAGAAGCAGGGGTTCGACGTCCGCACGGCGTTTCGGTTTCAGCGGGCCGGCGGCGTGCCGTCGTTCACCACCAGCGAGGTCTCGGCCGCAGGCCAACCACTCGCTCGCCTGACATTCGGCCGCAACGCCGAGCTCTGGCGGATCAACTTCGGCTGGTTTCGCCAGAAGCTGGAAAACCGTCAGGGCTTCCACATCAACGAGCAGACGGGCGAATGGATGGGGGATCCCGACAATCGCCCCGGCGACGCCGACCCCGCCGTCGAAGGGCCGCAGGTCAGCCGCGTGATCCCCTTTGTCACCGACACCCGCAACACGCTCTTGATCGAGCCCGTGGGCGACGTGCCGCTCGACTTCATGGCCTCGCTCCAGGCGGCGCTCAAGGCGGCGATCCAGGTGGAGTTTCAGCTGGAGGATCAGGAGCTGGCCGCGGAGCCGATGCCCGGCCGCGACCTGCGTCGCCAGATCCTGTTCTTCGAATCGAGCGAGGGCGGAGCCGGCGTGCTCCAGCAATTGCAGGCGGATGCCGATGCCCTGCGCCGCGTCGCCCGGCAGGCCCTCGAAATCTGCCACTTCGATCCCGACACCGGCGCCGACCGCAAGCGGGCCCCGCGGGCGAGCGAAGATTGTTCGACGGCCTGCTACGACTGCCTGATGACCTACGCCAACCAGCCTGACCACCAGCGGCTGGATCGCCATCTGGTTCGTGACTTCCTCCTCGAGCTATCGCGGGCGGGCGTGGCCTCGTCGCCGGCGGCCACCCCGCGGGCCGCGCATCTCGCGAGCCTCGTGGCCCGCTGCGAGAGCGGCCTGGAGCGGGAGTGGCTCGCGTTCCTCGAGGCCCATAACCTCAACCTCCCGACCGCAGCCCAACAGGTGCCGCCAGCGCTCGCCGGCTGCGGCACCCGGCCCGATTTCGTCTACGCTGACGACATGGCGATCGTCTACGTGGATGGCCCGATGCACGACTTCCCGACCCGCCAGGCCCGCGATCGCACGCAGGCGGCCTGCGTCAACGACTGCGGCTGGACGGTCGTGCGGTTCCCTGCCCAGGCCGACTGGACCGCCATCGTCGCCGCCCACCCCGGCCTCTTCGGCAGGCGCACCCCATGAGCCGTTTCGCCATTGGCACGCTCGTGAAGGCCCGCGGCCGGGAGTGGGTCGTGCTCCCCGAGTCGCAGGACGACCTCGTCATGTTGCGGCCGCTGGCCGGCGTGGCGGAGGAAGTCACCGGCATCGTGCCCGATCTCGAACCGATCGAGCCCGCCGTCTTCTCGCCCCCCGATCCGGCCCACACCGGCGACCACCGCTCCTGCGGCCTGTTGCGCGACGCGGTGCGGCTCGGCGTTCGCAATAGTGCCGGCCCGTTTCGCTCGTTCGGGTCGATCGCCGTCACGCCGCGGCCCTACCAGCTCGTGCCGCTTTTGGTCGCGCTCAAGCAGCCCAAGGCCCGCGTGCTGATCGCCGACGACGTGGGCGTGGGCAAAACGGTCGAGGCCTGCCTGATCGCCGCCGAGCTCCTGGCCCGCGGCGAGGCCCGCCGGCTGGCCGTGCTCTGCCCGCCACACTTGGCCGAGCAGTGGCAGCGGGAGCTCTCGGCGAAGTTTCACATCGACGCCAAGCTTGTGCTCGCGAGCACGGTGGCGAGGCTCGAGCGGGAGTGTGCCGCCGACCAGTCGATCTTCGAGGTTCACGACCACCTCGTGATCTCGATCGACTTCATCAAGTCGAACCGCTACCGGGCCGACTTCCTCCGCACCTGCCCGGAACTCGTGATCGTGGACGAGGCCCACACCTGCACCCGAGACGCGGATGCCCGCGGCTCCCGCCACCAGCGTCACGAGCTCCTCGCCGATCTGGCCAAGTCTCCCGACCGCCACATGGTGCTCGTCACGGCCACGCCCCACAGCGGCAACGAAGCCGCCTTCCGCTCGCTCGTGGCCCTTCTCGATCCCGCGCTCGCCGACCTCCCCGAAGATCTCTCCGGCCCAGCCCACGAGTCCGACCGCCGCCGGCTCGCCGGGCACTTCATCCAGCGTCGCCGTGCCGACATCAAGGCCTATCTCGACGCCCAAACCCCGTTCCCGACCCGGGAGGTGCACAAGGACCTCACCTACTCGCTCTCCGCCCCCTACAAGGCCCTGTTCGACGACTGCCTCGACTTCGCGCGGGAGCTCGTGGCCGTGAAGGGCGAAGACAAACGGCGGCAGCGGGTGCGCTGGTGGAGCGCGATCGCCCTGCTCCGGAGCCTGTCGTCGAGCCCCGCGGCCGCCGCGGCCACGCTCGGCAACCGGGCCCGCGGCGTCGGCGCCACGACGGAACAGGAGGCCGACGAACTCGGCCGCGCCGCCGCGACCGATGCCGACACGGAAAACGCCGACGAGGCCGACGACGCCTCCGCGGGCGCCGAGATCGACGAGTCGCCCGCGCCAACCGACCGCCGCCGGCTCCAGGCCCTCGCCAAGCGGGCCGCCGAGCTCGAGGGCGATGCCGACGCCAAGCTCGCGGCCCTCGTCAAGCTCCTCAAAGACATGCTCAAGCGCAAGCGGGCCCCGATCGTCTTCTGCCGCTACATCGCCACGGCCGAATACGTGGCGGCCAGCCTCCGGGAGCGGCTCGCCGTCAAGGGCCTGGAGATCGCCTGCGTGACGGGCTCGCTGCCGCCGGCCGAGCGCGAGGAGCGGGTCGAGAAACTCGCCGCGTTCGACAAGCGGCTGCTCGTGGCCACCGACTGCCTCTCCGAGGGGATCAACCTTCAGGAGTCGTTCGACGCCGTCGTCCACTACGACCTCGCCTGGAATCCCACCCGTCACGAGCAGCGCGAGGGCCGCGTCGATCGCTACGGCCAGCGGCAGCCGACCGTCGAGATCGCCTTCCTCTACGGCGCCGACAACGGCATCGACGGCATCGTCCTCGACATCCTCATCAACAAGCACCGCAGCATCCAGAAAACGCTCGGCGTGAGCGTGCCCGTGCCGATCAACACGGAGAAGGTGGTCGAAGCGATCTTCGAGGGCCTTTTGTTGCGGGGCGGCGACGCCACCGCGACGAAGGCCGTGCAAAAACTGCTTCCGGAGGTGGAGGAGTATCTCAAGCCCACCACCGCGGCCTTGCATGCCGAATGGGACCGCGAGGCCGAGCGGTCGAAGCGCACCCGCACGATGTTCGCCCAGGAGGCGATCCGCACCGACGTGGCCGCGAGCTGGATCGACGCCTGCCAGTCGATCGGCAGGACGGTGGACGTGGAGCGGTTCGTGACCCGCGCGGTCGAAACGCTCGGCGGCATCGTGAAGCCGGTGGAGAAAGCCGGTGGCCGCACGGTGCTCGCGATTGACCTCGCCGCCACCGATCCCGCCTTCCGGGCCGGCCTCCCCGAAGGCCTGCCCGATCGCTTCGACGCGGTCTTCGAGCTGCCGCACGTTGAGAAGACGATCCTCCTCGCCCGCACGCATCCCTTCGTGGAGGCCCTGGCCAGCCACCTCGTGGGCACGGCGATCGACGATCCGGCCACGGCGAAGGCCGCCCGCTCCGGGGCGATCCGCACGAAGGCCGTCGCCAAGCGGACCACGCTTCTGCTCATTCGGCTGCGGTTCCACATCCTCCGCTCGGTGGGCGGCGACACCCGCGAGCTGCTGGCGGAAGAATGCTGCATCGTGGGCTTCGAGGGAGCGGCCGAGCAGGCCGCGTGGCTCGCCCCGGAGCAGGCCGAAGACCTGCTCACGGCTACTCCCGACGCCAACATCGCTCCCGAGCAGTCGCGGGAGTTCGTGGGCAAGGTGGTGGCGGCCGCCCCGGCGCTCACTCCCTGGCTCGATGCCTTCGCGGCCGAGCGGGCCAAGGCCCTGCTCGCCGTTCACCGCCAGCTTCGCGACGAGAGCCGCACGAAGGGCCTCAAGTACGACGTCCGCCCGCAGCTGCCGACCGACGTGCTCGGCGTCTACGTCCTCCTGCCGGCCGGATCGTGACGAGGGCTACAGGCCGGATGGCACGGGATGCTCGAACTCAAAGTTGGCAAACGACTCCGCGGCCTCATCGGGCGCGAGCAGAATCAAGCTGCTGATTTCGCTCTGATCATCCTCGGCGAGGCCCTCGAAGTACTTCCACACCTTGTCGCTCCGGTCCGGCCGGCTCATCCCTAGAAACGCGGAGTCGATGATCCGCACCCTCACAGAAACGCTGTTCTGCCGGTACAGATCGATTTCAGCGTGGGGGTGATGGTCGAGGTACAGGCGAAGCGCCGCCATGATCCGCTCGATGATCTCGTCGGAATTTCCCCTGGTGACTTTGATGCCCATGTCACAACCTCCCTTTGGCCCACGCGATGATGCCTTCGACAGCCGCCAGGAATCGTTCGGCTTCGGTGGTCCTTGACTCCCGTGGATCATAACGCAAGTCCGTAGACCAATCGCTGACGAGCGAGAAGAGTTTGGCAGTGTCTGGCGGAAACCCGGCACCTCGCCGCTTGAAATACTTGGTCCGCAGGATTTCGAAGTCGTGCCCATCGCTGCCACGAAATTCCCGCGCCGCAAAGTCGGCCTGCTGCTGAAGTGGGACCGTCGACAAAACCAGCACCTTGAGCATGCACTCCACCGAATATCCGGCCAAGTACATCGCCCCGGTGCATTTCCCGGCCCTCTCCAGCAGCACGGCTTCGTCGAATCGATTGATGGCCGAGCGGCGGTAGTCCCTGGCGACTTTCGACAGCGAGGCAGACATCCGGCATCGGCTCCAACTAAGTAAGTGTACGAATGTATATTATTCGGCCGCCGCCTGTGTCAACAGCCGCCCATGGCAGCAGCCGCCGCTGCGCCGGTAGCCGCTCCCCGACCGATGGGGTATTCTCTCGGCCATGCCCACCGCCGTTCTCCGCCGTCCGGCCAGCCGCCGGCGGCGTCAGTTCGCGTTCCAACACGTCACGACGGTCGGCCCCATGCTGCCCACCGACGTGCTCGAGCGCGTCGCCGCGGAAGACACGCAAAAGCTCCCCGGCCTGCGGCCCGGCGACTACGGCCTCGCCCCCGGCGAACGCCTCGGCGAGTCGATCACCCGCTCTTGGACCCGGCTCACCGACATCCACCGAGCCTTCACCGACGAGCTCGCCTCGTCGCCGCTCCTCGACACCGCCGCCGGCCCCACGTTCAAGCAGTGGCTGCGGTTTCTCTTCCAGGAGCTCGGCTACGGCTCGCTCACCGCCACCCCCACCGCCCGCACGCTCGACGACGCCGCCGGCTCCCCCGGCCAAACGTTTCCCATCTCCCACCAGTGGCACCACGTGCCGATCCACCTCGTGGGCGTGAGCGTGCCGCTCGACCGCCGCACCGCGGGCGTGGCCGGCGCCAGCCGCTCGGCGCCCCATTCGCTCCTCCAGGAATGGCTCAACCGCAGCGAGGGCTCCCTCTGGGGGATCGTCTCCAACGGCCGCCAGCTGCGGCTCGTCCGCGACAACGTCAGCATGACCCGCCAGGCCTTCGTGGAGTTTGACCTCGAAGCCATCTTCAAGGGCCAGTCCTTCGCCGATTTCCGCCTCCTCTGGCTCACGCTCCACGCCACGCGCTTCGACATCCCCGCCGACGGCCAGCCCCACGAGTGCGTGATTGAAAAGTGGCACGTCGAGGGGGCCACCGTCGGCACCCGCGTGCTCGGCGAGCTCTCCACCGGCGTCAAACACGCGATCGAAGCCCTCGGCCGCGGCTTCCTCGCCCATCCAGATAGCGGGCCCCTCCGCACCGCCCTCGCCTCGGGCGCGCTTGCCCCGCAGGAGTATTACCGCTGCCTGCTCCGGCTCGTGTATCGCTTCCTCTTCCTGTTCGTCACCGAAAGCCGCGATCTCCTCCTCGACCCCACCGCCCCCCGCCGGGCCCGCGACCTCTACCAAGCCCACTACTCCGCCGCCCGCCTCCAGGCCCTCGCCGCCACCACCCGCGGCAACCGCCATCGCGATCTCTACGAATCGCTCAAGCTCGTGATGACCGCCCTCGGCGGCCCCGGCTCGCCGCAACTCGGCCTGATCGGCCTCGGCGGCTACCTCTGGAGCGACGCCGCCCTCGGCCTCCTCGGCTCCTCCGCCCTCTCCAACGCCGCACTGCTCGCCGCCGTCCGCAGCCTCTCCACCATCGTCGATAAAGACGGCCGCCGCTCCGTGGACTACAAGAACCTCGGCAGCGAAGAGCTCGGCGGCGTCTACGAACAGCTCCTCGAACTCCACCCCGAGATCAACCCCACCGCCCCCCTCGCCTCCGACCGTTTTCATTTGGGCCTGTCCGCCGGCAACGAACGAAAAACCTCCGGCTCCCACTACACGCCCGACTCGCTCGTGCAGGTGTGTCTCGACACCGCCCTCGAGCCGCTCCTCGCCGAACGCCTCGCCGGCAAGCGCGGCCCCGACGCGGAGCGTGCCCTACTCACATTAAAAGTCTGCGACACGGCCGTGGGCAGCGGCCACTTTCTGATCGGCGCCGCCCACCGGCTCGCCAAGCGGCTCGCGGCCGTCCGCACGGGCGACGCGGAGCCGAGCCCCGAGGCCTATCGCACCGCCCTCCGCGACTGCATCCGCAACTGCCTCTACGGCGTCGATCTCAACCCCATGGCCGCCGAGCTCTGCCGCGTGGCCCTGTGGCTTGAATCGATGGAGCCCGGCAAGCCGCTCTCCTTCCTCGACCACCACATCAAGATCGGCAACAGCCTCCTGGGCGTCACGCCCGCCCTGCTCGCCAAGGGCATCCCCGACGAAGCTTTTGATGCGATCGAGGGCGACGACAAGAAGCTCTGCACACGGTTCAAGAAGGCCAACAAGAAAGAACGCGAAGACGCCAAGAACAAACAAGCCTCCCTCTTCGCCCCTCCGATCAAGCTCGGCAACCTGACCACCGTCTACGCGGCCCTTTCGGCCCTGCCCGACGACTCGCTCGAACAGGTGGCCGCCAAGGCCGACCGCTACGAATCGCTCGTCTCGTCCAACGACTACAAGTTTGGGCGGCTGCTCGCCGACGCCTGGTGCGCCGCCTTCGTCTGGAAGAAAACACCCGAGTTCGACTTCCCGATCACCGAGGAAGTCTTTCGCGCCATCGAACAAAACCCGCACTCCATCGCCCCCTGGATGCTCGACGAGATCACCCGCCTCGCCAAGCAATACAAGTTCTTCCACTGGCACCTCGAGTTCCCCGACGTTTTTGGTGCGGCTGCGGCAGAGCCGCAGCCGGGAGCGATCACGCCGGCGTCGTTGCCGCCGGCGGACCGCGACAAGGCTGCGAACGAGCAGATGGGATGGACAGGTGGGTTTGACTGCATCCTCGGGAATCCGGTCTGGGAACGCGTGAAGCTCCAGGAACAGGAGTTCTTCGCGACGCGGGCGCCGGACATTGCCAACGCGGCCAATGCCGCCGCCCGCAAGAAGCTCATCGCCGCCCTGCCAACTACGAACCCGCCGCTCTGGACCGAGTGGTGCGACGCCCTCCGCGAATCGCAGGGGGCCAGCCAGTTCATGCGCGAAAGTGGCCGCTTCCCGCTTTGCGGCGTGGGCGACATCAACACGTTCGCGGTGTTTTCGGAACTCAACCGCGCCGTCCTCGCCCCGACCGGCCGCGCGGCATTCATCGTGCCCGCCGGCATCGCGACCGACGACACCACGAAAGCCTTCTTCGACGACCTCGTAAAGAAGTCGTCGCTGGCCGCGGTCTACCATTTCGAGAACGAAGATCGCCTCTTCGCCGACGTCCACCACTCGTTCCGGTTCGTGATCGTGGGGCTCGGCCCATCCAAAGCCGCCGACCTTCTCTTCTTCGCCCGTCAGACGTCGGCCCTCGCCGACAAGAGCCGCCACTTCACGCTCACGCCCGACGACTTCCGACTCCTCAACCCCAACACCCGCACCTGCCCGACGTTCCGCTCGGTGGCCGACGCCGAACTCAACAAATACATCTACCGCCGCACGGGCGTCCTCTGGGACGAAACCAAGCCCGACGGCAACCCGTGGGGCTTGAGCTTCACGACGATGTTCCACATGACGAACGACTCCGGCCTCTTCCGCACGCGAGCCGAAATGGAGGCGGCCGGCCAGACGCTCACCGGCAACACCTGGGACGGCCCACTCGGTAAGTTCCTCCCGCTCATCGAAGCCAAAATGGTCAACCACTTCGACCATCGGTTCTCGACGTATGAAGGCGCGACCCAAGCCCAACTCAACGTCGGAACACTCCCGCGACTCGACGAAGCCGCTCACGCGGACCCCGAGCGCTTCGCGCAACCGGCGTACTGGGTGCCTGAGAAGGACGTCCGGAATCGCCTCCTCGGCAAGACTTCGCGCGAGTGGCTGATTGGCTGGCGGGATATCACACAGCACAGTAACCAGCGCACGATGGTCGCGTCCGTCTTCCCCAAGGCTGGCGTAGGCAACACATTCCCTTTAGCGGTCTCCGACCATTCGCCCGTACTGCACACCGGGCTGTATGGCCTCTGGTGTTCGTTTGTCTTCGATTTCTTCACGCGACAGAAACTTGGTGGCACCCACCTCAACTATCACACCATTAAACAACTGCCGTCGCTGACGCCGACCGTCCTTACCGGCCCATGCCCGCTTGGCACGGGAATCACATGGGCGGAATGGCTCCTCCCCCGCGTCCTCGAACTCACATACACGTCCTCTGATCTTCAACCATTCGCGAAGGACTGCGGATACGAGGGCCCGCCCTTCGTGTGGGACGAAGAGCGTCGATTCCAATTGCGAGCGGAACTCGACGCCGCCTTCTTCCATCTCTACCTGGGCACGCCCGACGAGTGGAGCCGCACCGCCAGCGACGCCCTCAAGTCGCACCTCCCCTCGCCCCGCGACGCGGTGAACCACATCCTGGAAACCTTCCCGATCGTGAAGAAGAAAGACCTCGAGTCCTTCGGCACCTTCTGCACAAAAGACAAGATCCTATCCATCTACGACGACCTCACCACAGCCATCACCACCTCCGCCCCCTACCAAACAGAACTTTCCCCGCCCCCTGCCGAGGCCGGAAGGCCGCTCCACTGACCAACTGGCATTAGGCATCGGAGACCAGCCCGCATGTACCGCGCCTACAACCTAGCGCCTGCCACGAAACCCCCTTGGACGGACGCTCAATTACTCAAGGACGGCACTGCTCTCTTCGACGAACAGCAACGCGCTGCCAAGGCCGCTTTGAGTATCCACTTGGGGCCAGAATCTAGGGTGAGCGGCACTCTCATGCAGCAAGAGTGGTTCCCAACGATCGACGCACACATTTTCCTCTCGCACTCGCACAAGAACGTCGATGACGTCAAGATGCTGGCCGCTTGGCTTAAGCGAGAGTTCAACATCATCGCGTTCATCGACTCCGCTGCATGGGGACACGCCAAGGATCTACTGGCGGCCATTGACCGACACCACTGTTATGACAAAACCAATAACGTATATGACTACCACGCGCGTAACGGCACCACTAGTCACGTACATGCCATGCTTACCGCCGCTTTGACTACCATGATTGACCGCACGGAATGCTTGTTTTTCATCAACACTCCAGAATCGCTGTCCGCGGAAAGCGCAGCACACTTCGGCAAGGGTTCGGGGACGCACTCGCCGTGGATATACCTAGAACTTTCGATAGCATCGACTGTTCGCCAGATGGCCAAAGAGAAGCACCGCGAGATGGCAAAGACCGCGTCTGCTTCTGATCGAAGAACCATCGCTGAACGATTCAATCCGGCCTACGACGTCACGCCCCACGTCGCTCGCCTAACCCAACTCCCGCCTGACCTGCTTTCCGCATGGCAAGCACAACATAAACTGGCAGAGGAGCGTTCGATCCTTTCAGCTGGCGCTCATGAGGCGCTTGACCTCCTTTACCGGCTTACTGACCGCCGCGATTAACAAGCAGACATACGACTTGGTCCTTTTGTGAAACGACAGCTTTGTTGGCCAAGAGCCTAGCCCGCTGCAGAGTAAACACCCAATTGCGAGGGTACTGATGAATGCGGATCGAATAAAGCACCTTGAGTTAATCTCACATACGATAACTCGACTAAACGGCAACGCCTTCCAGGCCAAGGGATGGTGCGTCGCCATTGCAGCCGCACTATTCGCGCTGCAACGAAACGACGAAAGCAATCATGGGGCGATTGTCGCTGCGATCGCGGCGGTGCTTTTTTGGATATTCGATGCCTATTACCTTGCACTCGAGAGGCAGTTTGTTGCAATGTTTAGGCACGTTGCTAACGAACCAGGCCCCACGGATTTTGGAATGGACCCTAGCCTATTCAAGACGCATTATGCAAGTTGGTGCGGCGCGCTGAAGTCAGACTCGATGCTTGTCTACTGGGCATTAATGATCATTGCAGTCCTTGTGCACACTGTGCTTTGACGAGTGAATGACGCCAACGATAACTGGGACCAGCGGCCGCGGTCGGATTGGGACGCGTCGACAAGTGAAAGTTGCAGCGGCCAGACTCGGAGTAAAGCCATGGAAAAAGGTGACAGCCACCAAATCTAGGTAAGGGCGCAACCTGGTGCGGCGACGCCGAGTCCGGGCGATCCTCGGCACGCCACACTTGCGAGCGCCAGCGTATCGCCGGCACATTTTTCGTTCAGAAGCACAACGTCGACTATTTCGTCGAGGCATAACCGGAGGGGAAAAGGTGACAGCCACCAAATCTAGGTAACCTGCCCATCGAAGAAATGGCCACAGGCACCACGTCTGGGTCGCGCGGGTGACCAATGCCGGACCGATACCCGGTACCTACTTCACATGCTCCCGGCACAGCGGGCTCGTTCACGCCATGAAAATCTCCACCGTCCTCGACCACATTGACAGCGGCCACATGGCCCTCCCCGAGTTCCAGCGGGGCTACGTCTGGAACCGCGACCAGGTGCGCGGCCTGTTCGATTCGCTCTATCGCCGCCATCCCGTCGGCGGGCTGCTCGTGTGGGCCACCGAGTCGCGGTCGGCCACCCACCGCGGCGACGGGCCACTCGCGGCGGGCGTCGTGAAACTGCTCCTCGACGGCCAGCAACGCATGACGTCGCTCTACGGAGTCGTCCGCGGCCGGCCGCCCAGGTTCTTCGACGGCAACGCCAAGGCGTTCACCGGCCTCCGCTTCCACCTCGACAGCGAAACGTTCGAGTTCTTCCAGCCCGTGAAGATGAAGGACGATCCCCTCTGGATCGATGTCACCGAGCTGCTGAAAAAGGGCACCGGCGGACTCGGCGACTTTGTCACCCGGCTCTCGGCCGTTCCCGCCCACACGCCGAAGGTTGGGGAGTATGTCGCGCGGTTGAGCCGGCTTCTCGGCATCACCGACATCGACGTTCACGTCGAGGAGGTCACCGGTGCCGACAAGTCGCTCGACGTCGTCGTAGACATTTTCAATCGTGTCAACAGCGGCGGCACCAAGCTCTCCAAGGGCGACCTCGCGCTCGCCAAGATCTGCGCCGACTGGCCGGAAGGCCGCGACGCGATGAAGGCCAAGCTCGCCGAGTGGGCCGAACACGGCTTTCGGTTCAACCTCGACTGGCTGCTGCGGAGTGTCAACACCGTGCTCACCGGTGAAGCGAAGTTCCAGCATCTGCACGAGAAGACGGCCGACGAGGTCCGCGACGCCCTTGCCCGCGCGTGCAAGCACGTGGACACGATCCTGAATCTCATCAGCGGCCGGCTCGGCCTCGACCATGACCAGGTGTTTTTCGGACGGTTCGCCGTGCCGGTGATGGCCCGGTATCTCGATCAGCGCACTGGCAATCACGGCCCGATGGGAGAGAAGGAACGCGACAAGCTGCTGTTTTGGTTCGCCCAGGCGGCCATGTGGGGGCGGTTTTCGGGTTCGACCGAGTCGTACATCGACCAAGACCTCGGGGCCCTCGAAGGCCCCGACGGAGGACTCGACAAACTGCTGGAGCAGTTGCGGCTCTGGCATGGCGGCCTGCGGGCGGAGCCCGGGCATTTCACCGGCTGGAGCCTGGGCGCGCGTTTCTACCCGGTGCTGTATCTGCTGACGCGGATGGGCGAAGCCCGCGACTGGGGCACCGGGCTGCCGCTCAAGGCGAGTCTGCTCGGCAGGATGAGCCGGCTGGAGGTGCATCACATCTTCCCAAAAGCCCAACTGCGGAAGCGGAAGCATCCCCGCCCGGAGGTCAACGCGCTGGCCAACTTCTGTTTCCTGACGAAGGACACGAACCTCGATATCAGCGATCGACTCCCGGAGGAGTACTTCCCGGAGATTGAACGGAACCACCCCGGCGCCCTCGCCTCCCAATGGATTCCTGATGATCCGGCTCTCTGGAAGATCGAGCGATTTCGCGACTTCCTCGAAGCCCGTAAAGCACTGCTCGCGGCCGAACTCAACAGGCGGATGGCCGACCTGCTCCACGGCGACGATCGTTGGCTGGCAGGTGCGCCCGCAGCCCTGGAGCCTGCCGCGGCACCGAGCGGCGGAATCACGACGGAAGAGGAGGAACAGGAGCTCGAGGGCATCAACGCCTGGATGGAGGGCGAAGGCCTTCCCCAGGGCGAACTCTCCTGGGGCTACACCGATCCTGAGAGCGGCCGGCAGCGGGCCGTGTTTGATCTCGCGTGGCCGATGGGTGTGCAGGAAGAGTTGAGCCAGCCGGTCGCGGTGCTGCTCAACGAAGACTCCGACACGCTCGCGATCGCCAGCGCTGCTGGTTTCCGCTGCTTCACCGACACGAAAGCCTTCAAGCGATACGTCCGCCGAGAAGTCCTGGCCGCCGACGGCGTCGCCTAATCGATGCTAATCCCGCCGTTTTCGACCAGCATCCGAAGCATGCCGGCCACGGGAGAGCGGCGGGCCCGCACCGATGAGGCTGAGCCTCGAACCGCAGGACAAGCTACTTGCGTCTTTTTCTCGCTTTTGAGGTGGATTCAATGCCTGCCGGCGATCTGCAGGGCCATTTCTCGTGACTTTTTCACAGATCGTGCGTATTCTTGTGGCGGCTTTGAGTGCCCTCAAGTATCTCACTCCCGGATGGGTTTCTTCCCCATGCTCGTTTCGTTTTCCGTTTCCAACTTCCGCTCCATCGGCGAGGAAATCACTCTCACGATGGTGGCGAGCAACCAGTATGCGGATCACCCGGCCCACATCATGCCCTTGCCGACGGTAGACCAAAAGGTCGTCCGTACCGCCGTCATCTACGGGGCCAACGGGGCCGGCAAATCCAACCTCGTCAAAGCGATCGCCCAAGCGCAGGACATGATCCTGGGTCGCTGGCCGCAAAAGGGTAGCATCGACCCCTACGCTTTCACGCCCGATAGCAAGACCACGCCTTCGTCCTTTGAGTTTCGTTTTGTCGCGGCGGATCGGATTTTCGCCTACGGATTCGATATCTGCCGCGGTTCGATTTGTGCGGAGTGGCTTGCGGTCGTTTCGAAGGCGGGCGAGGAACCGCTCTTCGAACGCAATGCTGAGGGACACACGACGATTCACGGTGCCGCCATCAAGAAGCGTTTCGGCGACGACGGCGCATTCCTATTGCTGCTTGAGTCGATTGCCGGAACCGATCTCAAGGATTCCCAGTTGTTTCTCAACCGGGCAAGCGAAGTGCGGGCGAACAAACTCGGGCCGACCATGCAGGCCATCATCGAGTGGTTCTCGCACACGCTTGTCGTCGTGCCGATCGACGGGGCTCACGAACACATATTGCGACGACTGTCCAAGGAACCGGCGCTCGTCACGTTTGCTGAGAAGCTCCTCAAAGCCGTAGGCACCGGTGTCGATGGACTGCGTCTGGTAGAGCAGAGAGGAGTGATCCCCGATGGCATGCGCGACACGCTGGACACCATGGCGGATTGGTCGGCCTCCTATCCTGACAGCGATACGCTTCTCGTCCGCGATCCAGAAGTTCCGGGCCGCTTCATGGTCCGCAAGCTCATGGCGAACCATACGCGGGACGGCCGCGAATATCAGCTCCCGATGCGAGAGGAATCCGATGGCACTCGCCGGCTCTTGGCGATCGCCTCGCTGCTGACTTCCGGCGGCACACAGGCCCGCGTGTTCGTTGTCGACGAGCTCGACCGCAGCCTCCATCCGACTTTGTGCTGGCGGTTCCTCGAACTGTTCGCCGACTCCGTGCCCGGGGCACAGCGGCAGCTGATCGTGACAACGCACGAGGCACACCTGCTCAACCAAGAGCTTCTGCGTCGCGATGAATACTGGTTCATGGAAAAGGACGAAACCCAGCAGAGCCGGCTGGTCCCCCTCTCCGCTTACCGCGACGTGCGGAAGGATTTGCATCTCGAGAAGGGATACCTCAATGGACGATTCGGGGCTGTGCCCTTGATTGGATCGGCCGATCGGCTGCAGGAGCTGCTAGCTCCATGCGCGAAGGAGATGGTCGGCGATGCCGCTCAAACCGCGGAAGCTTGACCGTGAAAACGGCATCGTCCGCGACGCATCACTGATCGTGATCGCGTCGGAGGATACGCACGCCGTCAAGCAGTACTTCCAGCGGTTCCACACGACAAAAGTTCAGGTGGAGATTCTGCCGACGGAGGACGGCCGCTCGTCGCCCCAAGCCGTGGTTCAACGGCTGGACGACTACAAGGCGGACCGGCAACTCGGCCCAGGGGACGAATTGTGGGCCTGCATCGATCTCGATCACTGGGCGAGCGGCGGGCATCTCGCGAAGCTCAGCCAGGTGATGCAGCTTTGCAGACAGAAGGGCTACCGCCTTGCCATCTCCAGCCCGTGTTTCGAGCTGTGGATCTACCTTCACGTTTCGGTGGCACCTACGCCCCCTGTGCAACACTGCCAGCAGATCACGACACTTCTCCGCGCTGTCGTTCCGAGCTATTCGAAGAAAGATGGGCCGCGGATTTCGCTCACCCTCGCCCATGTGAAGGACGCCATGGAGAGAGCGGCACTCCTGCCGGATGCCACGCAACTCGCAGCCGGAGTTCCCGCCACAGGAATGCACGAGCTCCTGGCGAGCCTGGAAGCCCGGCAGCCTCTACGACTTCGCGACGGCCATCCGTAGCCAAGAAAGACGCGAGCCACCACATGTCGGCAAGAAAACAGCCCTGTCGCCGAGCAACGCACAAACGCGGTTCATAGACCGGCGCTGCCGGGCGACGATCGTTCCGTGTCAGAGTTTCGCTTCTTGCGAACAGAAAAAGGGACAGGCCCCGCAGTGTCACTCCGAAGAGCCTCACCACGGTTGTATCTCCGGAAGAGGAGACTCGCGAGCGCGTGCCGTGGCAACGGGCCCGCGCGACCGATGCCTCACACTGAGCGACGGGATTGATTCATGGCCACCGACACCGACGACGTCGCTCCCCTCCTCGAAGCACTCGAGAAGCTGCGAAACTCGCTCCTCGACCTCACGGGCCGCAACCGGCTGCTCAACTTCAGGGAAAAGGTGACAGCCACGAAATCTAGGCAACTTGCGGGCCACCGCGAACGCGGGTGCCCGTCGTTCGCCGATTCGCCCGCCTCGACGGCGTGTGTCTACAAGTGTGCCGCTCAACTCATGCAGCATTGCCATGACGGAGTTTTAGGAATTCCTTCTGCCGGTCGTGCAGCGCTCCGCCGATGGCCGGGAGTGAACCATCGCAGTCCGCCACGCCCCACTCGCAGATGATTTCGGCCTCGCCGACGGCACACGCCCCGGCCTCGTCACCCGTCGCCGCACCATCACATGAAGATTTTCCTGCCGCTGTTTGCGATTCTCCTCGGTTTCAGTGCTTGTGCCGCAGGCATCGTGGCATGGGCGCCGCGGTTCGCGGAGTCCATCAGTCGGTACGTCATCAGCTGGTGGTCACTGTTTGCTCTGGTTCTTCTATTCTTCTGTGGCATTCCGAAGCTTCCCGCAGCGTGGCAGCCCAATGCGAAGCTGCTGACGCTCGCAGCGATGCTGGTCGCGATTCCTGTTTGCTTTGGAATCCTCTTCTTTCCCACGGAGACCCGTGATGCCGTTGACGTCACGCCGGCGCCGCTCCCCGAGTCGCCGCCATCTCTTCTGACAAGGCTCCGCGCACCATGGAACAGCATGGAGGCCCAGCGACTGCCAGCCGAAGTCGATCTCGTTCGCTGCGCCGCAACCGCTTACGAGGCTCCGGAGCAGATGGCGAGATCCATTGCCCAACTCGGCTTTGCAGAACATGAAGTCGTGCGGAATGGCTCGGCAAAGGGCGTGGTGATGATCGACGGCAATGAAGCCGTCATCGCCTTTGAAGGCACCAACGGCCTCGACGACATCGGCGATTGGTTCGCCAACATCGACACATCGCGCGGCAGCATCGCGGAAGGAGTGGTGCACGGCGGATTCATCGATCACTACAACCGCGTCGCCGATCAGGTGCTGAAGGTTCTCGAGAATCACGCCGTCTCGCACGTATGGGTCACAGGCCATAGCCTCGGCGGAGCCATGGCGGTGCTCTGTGCCGTGGATCTCGAGCGGCGAGGCACGGTGACCGTCCGCGGCGTCGTGACATTTGGACAGCCGCTGCTCCTGGTGCCGGCCTGCGCCCTCGTCGTCAACGAAAAACTCTGGGGCCGACACCTGCGATTCATCAACGAAGCCGACGTCGTTCCCTGCGTGGCACCAGGTTTCCGGGGCGGAGGCAGCTTTGTTTGGTTTCAGAATGGCAAACCAACGTATGGCGGCCCAACCATGCGGGCGCTCGCAGCCGACGATGGGGCCATCACGCAAGACGATGACGAAGCTGAGGGCCCGAAGCCGCTCACCGAGTCGGAGTTCGAGAAGAAGAAACAGCAGGTGAAGGCCCAGTTCGCGCCGCCGCAACCCGGCGAGCCGGTCATCGCCCAAGCCATGCCGAGCACCGCGGATCACGCCATGGAACGCTACGTGGACGCGATCCACACTCACTTCGGCGGCCCATGAGCAAAAGAACTTGCCCGACGAAACCCCCGCAAGGACATGTGTCTTTGCGAATCCGCCGGCCTGCGGGGTATCCTTCGCGGCATGCTGACCAAACTGACTCTCACGAACTTCAAGCTCTTTGAAAAAGCCGAAATTGAGCTGGCCGATCGCGTCGTGTTCGTCGGGCCCAACAACTCTGGCAAAACGACCGCCCTGCAAGCCTTGGCTCTCTGGAACGTCGGCGTTCGCAAGTGGCTGGAACGTCGTGGCGACGGCAACGTCCCCAAGGAGCGGGCCGGCGTCACCATCAATCGCCGCGACCTCATTGCGTCGCCGATACCCGCTGCCAACCTGCTGTGGCGCGATCTCCATGTGCGGCAGAGTTTCCGCGACGAGGGAAGACAAAAAACACGAAACGTGCTCATCACGCTCGGCGTTGATGGAATCTCGGCAGGCGCCGCCTGGACCGCAACGCTCGAGTTCGACTACGCCAACGAAGAATCCTTTTATTGCCGTTCGCCGATCAGCCCGACCGGCGAACGGCAGGAAGTGCCCCCTGCCGCGGGTGACATCCGGCTGGCGTACCTGCCTCCGATGTCGGGCCTGACCCCCGTGGAACGGCGACTGGACGACGGGGCCCTGCAGGTGCTCATCGGCGAGGGGCGAACGGCCGAAGTGCTGAGAAACCTCTGCTGGAAAAGCCTTCAGTCCAACGAGCCGCAGTGGCGTGCGATCGTCGAGCGCATGCAGCGACTCTTTGGCGTCCGTCTGCTTGATCCGGAATACATCGCCGCCCGCGGCGAAATCGTCATGTCGTTCAGGACTCGCGGTGGCACCGAACTGGATTTGTCGGCAAGCGGGCGGGGCCAGCAGCAAACGCTCCTGTTACTCGCGCACATGGCAGCCAACCCCGGCTCCGTGCTGCTCCTCGACGAGCCAGACGCCCACCTGGAAGTGCTGCGGCAACGCCAGATGTACAACGAGCTGACCTCCGCCGCGACCGAAACGGGCAGTCAGATCATCGCCGCGAGTCATTCCGAAGTCGTACTCGAAGAGGCGGCGGATCGTGACATGGTCGTGGCTTTCGTTGGCGAGCCGCACCGCATTGACGACCGCGGCAGCCAGGTTGCAAAGTCGCTCAAGAGCATCGGCTTCGAGAGTTATCTGCAAGCCGAAATCACGGGTTGGGTGCTCTACATGGAGGGTTCGACGGACCTCGCAATCCTCGCCGCGTTCGCTTCGCTCCTCGAGCATCCGGCCGCAGCCTGCCTTGAAAAACCGTTCGTCCACTACGTCGGCAACGTTCCCGCCAAGGCGCGGGAACACTTCCACGGGCTGCGCGTCGCCAAAAGTGATCTCGTCGGAATCGCCCTGTACGACAAGCTCGACTCCGACCCGCCCTCGGACCCCCCTCTCGCCCAGTTGACGTGGCGAAAGCGTGAGCTGGAAAACTATCTCTGCCAGCGCGACACGCTGCTCGCGTGGGCAGCCGCCCGCGGCCGCGAATTGTACGGGCCGCTTTTCGCCGCGACGTGGAGGTCCGAGATGGAGGCCGCCATCTCCGAAATCACGGCCGCGCTGACGACGCTCAAGGAGGGCGATCCTTGGGGAACCGAGATCAAGGCGAGCGACCAGTTCTTGACCCCGCTGTTCAGCCGTTTTTTCGAGCGGCTGAACCTCCCTAATTTGATGCGAAAGACCGACTATCACACGCTGGCCCGCTTCGTAGCACGCGACCAGATTGATGCGGAGGTCACGGAAAAACTCGATGCGATCGTGAACGTAGCTGGCCGCGCGATGCCGCGGTAGTCGCCATGCCCCAGAAACGCACCCACATCCGGCCGGGACAAAAGCTCGAGCTTGCCCTCACGACCCGCGAGCGACGGGCCATCCTGGATCATCTCCTCTGCCTCCCTCCGGAATACGCGACGCTGCTTGGGAAGACGCCCGTCGACGAGCCGCTCCTGCTCACACTGGACGACCTCGACGACTTCTCGGGCTACGTCGCCGCCGAGTCGAACCACACACCCGACAAGCGGCTACGCACGATCCTCGACTCCGCCTTCCGGAAGATGACGGCCTTGCTCGATACGTTCACCGACGAGGGCCCGCCGGTCACGCGGCCGACCAAGCCAACCAAGCCGGCCGAGCGAACCAGCCGCACGAAAAGAGCCCTCGCGGCCGAGCAGTCCCTCGCCCAGTGGCGGGAAACCTCGTCCGACCAGGCGGCCTTCCTCGCCACTTGGGCCGCCACTTCTCTGCGGCTCGCCGAACAAAAGGGAACCAAGGACGAGAAGCTCCCGAGCTTCGTGCTGAGCGAACTCGACCAGGTGGTGCTTTCGACGTTGCCCAGCGTCACCCCCGGCATTCGGAAGCGAGTCAAGAATGGAAAGCATTCGTTCACCCGCGCGGAGGCCAGCGGCATGGTCATGGCCATCGCCCAGGAGTTCCCGAAGGCCCACCCCTTTCAGCAGGTGGGCTTGCTGATGACGGCCATGAGCCTCATGGCCGTCGTGGAAGCCAAACCGGGCGACCCGCCGCCCAACGTCATCGTGAAAAAGTTTAGGCCTGCGGCGGCACGCAAGAAGGCCGTGAAAAAGGCGGCGAAAAAGACCACCGCCAAGAAACCGCGACCGAAAGTCAAACCGTAGACGCCCTCCGCACCAGCCACCGAACCCGAGCCACCCATGGCCAAGAAAAAGAAGATCGCCAAGAAGGCATCCGAAGGAAAAGGTGACAGCCACCAAATCTAGGTAGATCGCCTCCAACACGCCACGCATCTCATCCACCATGCCCATCCCCCAGTTCCACGAAATCTTCCTCCCGCTGCTGCGTCGCTCCGCCGACGGCCGGGAGTGGACGCTCGCCGCCCTTCGCGGACCAATTGCCGATGACTTCGGCCTGACCGACGCCGAACGGGCAGAGTTGCTGCCCAGCAACACGCAGACGCGGTTCGTCAACCGCCTCTGTTGGGCCAAGATCCATCTCGAACGGGCCGGTCTCCTCACCCGCGTCCGCCGCGGCGTGTTCACGATCTCCGATGTCGGTCGATCGGTCCTCGCCGAAAAGCCCACCACGATCGACGTCGCCTGTCTCGACCGCTACGAGCCCTACCGCGAGTTTCGCCACCGCCGCACGGCCGACGATGACACAGGCGGGCAGCCTGAGCCGCCTCCCGAGACGTCCACCGAAACCCCCGAGGCTGTCCTCGAACGGGCCCACGAAACACTCAACGACGAGCTCGCCGCCGAACTGCTCGACGAAATCGCCGACCACACGCCAACGTTCTTCGAGAAGGTCGTGCTCGACCTCATGAAGGCCATGGGCTACGGCGGGTTGGGCGACGCCGCCGGCCGGCTCACCAGCGCCGGCGCCGACGAAGGCATCGACGGCCTCATCCACGAAGACCGCCTCGGCCTCGAAACGATTCACCTCCAGGCGAAGCGCTGGAAGGACGCTGTCGGCAGACCGGAGATTCACAAGTTCGTGGGCGCCCTTCACGGCCGCCGGGCACGCAAGGGCGTCTTCGTGACCACGAGCACGTTCACCCGCGAGGCCATCGACTACGCCGCCCAGATCGACACCAAGATCGTCCTCGTGGACGGCCGCACCCTCGCCCGCCTCATGATCGTCCACGACGTCGGCTGCGCCCCCGCCCAGGCATTCGTCGTCAAGAAGCTCGACAGCGACTACTTCGTCGAGGGCTGATCACGCCGGACACGGCGTGCCTGGCTCCCCGGCGAGAGCACCTCACGGGCTTCAGCGAGCTCTTCTGCGATTCCATCCTCGCCGACAGTTGATTCGAGAATGACCGGCACCCGTGCGAGTACCTCGGCCATCCCTTCGAAGGACCGCTTCGCAAGCAACGACATCGGGAAATGCTCGCCCTTCCCGCTGACCTCGCTCATGTGGACCTGTGCCAGCCGATCGCCGAAGTCGGCCACGATCCGCCGCGCTTCAGTCATCGTCGAATCGACCTGCCGGGCGTGCCCGACGTCGAAACATAACCGTGCTTCGGGCAGTCGCTCGAACAACGGTCGAAGTTCCGCCGCCGTCCTCCCGGTCGGCTTTCGCGAGTCCATGTTCTCGATCCATAGACTGCTGCCGAGCGTCTTCCAAAGTGAGACGTCGTGGATCACGTCCGGATGGACCACGATGCAAACACCTTTTTCCACTGCGCCCCTCAACTGCTCGACGAGCGATGCCTCATCGGCACAGTCGGTCGGAGCGTGGAGCGAGACATGCTTGAACCGCGTCCGCAACTCCCCGAGATGATTCGTCAAGGCAGCAAGAAGCTGGCCCAGCTCGCGGGCCCGCAACGCCGACAGCTCCACGGCGTCAGCCTTTTCGCCCTCCAGCATCGCGAGGCCTCTGCGGAAGTCCCCACGAGCCAGCGCACCAGTGGAAAACCCGATGGGTGCCATCAGAAAACCCCGTATTGCTTCGATAGCGCGGCTACGTGAGGGTTGCTGTCGAACAAGAGCTTGATGAAAGCTTTGTCCAGCCGGTCAGACAATCCCCGGGCGGCGATAAACGTCGAGTTCGAATAGGCATCGGCGGGATCGAGGTTGCTCAATTCGTTCCGCTTGGTCCCGTCGCCGAGCAAGGCCAAGAACTCGTCGTACGGGCCGACAACCTCTTCCTCCAGGCCTGCAGCATGCTGCGCGACAAACGCCTGGAGCGAATGCAACGGCGATCGGTTGATCCAGCCCTCGAGATGGTCGATGAGCCTGTCTTTGATGACCAGGGGATCCGTTACAGCCGGTTCGAGCGGCCATGCAATACACATGAGTATGCCCGACATCGCCAATAACTTCCGTGACATCCGCAGCTTGATGTTTCGCAGCGCCCATCCCTGATTATTGCGATCGCGATTCTTGGTGGCGAAATCCACGGCCATGGTGCGCCATAGGCGGACAATGTCGTTGAGCAAAAACCGTGGCGCTTTGTTCTTCGTGCCGGCCGGCGATAGGAAGCTGGCATCCTCCTGCAGGTAGCGGCCCAAAATCACGCGTAACACCCTCGCTCGGACCGACGTGCTTTGACTGACGTCGATCGCGCTCGACTCCAGCAGCATGAGCAAGCGCCGCGTCATGTTCGTGTTGGTGTCGTCGTCGCCACCAATTTCGTGAACGAGGTTGTGACTGAAGACCACGTTTCCGAACAGACCGGTACGGCCGGGCGGGAGGAACCCCATTGATGGCAACGAATCCCCGATGTCGTGGACGATTCGCCAGTGGTCGGCATCGGCACGGCCGTCGATGAGGATCGCCCAATCGAGGTCGCTCCCTTCGGTAAACTCCTGCCTCGCAAGAGAACCAAAGACGATGAACGCGGCTTCATCCACCGGAAGCACCCTCTTGGACAGATTGGCTAACTCGGCCATCTTGACACGGCTTCGCCGCTCCGCTGCCTCGATATGTGGCCAACGGGAGTGAGGCGGGCCGGTCGATGCCGCAGGCGCCGTGGGGTAAGGCGGCGGTTCGCTGGGATTCTTCGAACGGGTCATTCCGACAACTCTACCGGTTTGTCAGGGCTCTGCCAGCGCCGCCACAGCGAGTATCGGCCGAATGCGGGCGCGGGATCGAACGGCGGGTTTCGCTCGCCTGATGAAGGCCATCCTCGCTGGCAACTGGGACTCTCGCCACTGGCCGGCTCAGAAGCGGCGGCCCTGAGAACGGCCAGTCGAAAAACTGAAACTAGGACCGCAAAGAGGAAAAGGTGACGGCCACCGAAACTAGGTAAATTACCCGCGGCGTTGGGTGTGCCTCGCCGCGGCTTTGTCGCACGCGAACCGCTGCTTCAAATGAGACACCCCCGCCAACCCAGTCTTGCCTGAACATGAAGATTTCCACCGTCCTCGACCACATCGATAGCGGCCACATGGCCCTCCCCGAGTTTCAGCGGGGCTACGTCTGGAACCGCGACCAGGTGCGCGGGCTGTTCGATTCGCTCTATCGCCGCCATCCCGTCGGCGGGCTGCTCGTGTGGGCCACCGAGTCGCGGTCGGCCACGCATCGCGGCAACGGGCCGCTCGCGGCGGGCGTCGTGAAACTGCTCCTCGACGGCCAGCAACGCATGACGTCGCTCTACGGAGTCGTCCGCGGCCGGCCGCCCAGGTTCTTCGACGGCAACGCCAAGGCGTTCAACGGCCTGCGCTTCCACCTCGACAGCGAAACGTTCGAGTTCTTCCAGCCCGTGAAGATGACGGACGATCCCCTCTGGATCGATGTCACCGAGCTGCTGAAGAAGGGCACCGGCGGACTTGGCGACTTTGTCACCCGGCTCTCGGCCGTTCCCGCCCACGCGCCGAAGGTTGGGGAGTATGTCGCGCGATTGAGCCGGCTGCTGGGCATCACCGACATCGACGTCCACGTCGAGGAGGTCACCGGCGCCGACAAGTCGCTCGACGTGGTCGTAGACATCTTCAATCGTGTCAACAGCGGCGGCACCAAGCTCTCCAAGGGCGACCTCGCGCTCGCCAAGATCTGCGCCGACTGGCCGGAAGGCCGCGACGCGATGAAGGCCAAGCTCGCCGAGTGGGCCGAACACGGCTTTCGGTTCAACCTCGACTGGCTGCTGCGGAGTGTCAACACCGTGCTCACCGGTGAAGCGAAGTTCCAGCATCTGCACGAGAAGACGGCCGACGAGGTCCGCGACGCCCTTGCCCGCGCGTGCAAGCACGTGGACACGATCCTGAATCTCATCAGCGGCCGGCTCGGCCTCGACCATGACCAGGTGTTTTTCGGACGGTTCGCCGTGCCGGTGATGGCCCGGTATCTCGATCAGCGCACTGGCAATCACGGCCCGATGGGAGAGAAGGAACGCGACAAGCTGCTGTTTTGGTTCGCCCAGGCGGCCATGTGGGGGCGGTTTTCGGGTTCGACCGAGTCGTACATCGACCAAGACCTCGGGGCCCTCGAAGGCCCCGACGGAGGACTCGACAAACTGCTGGAGCAGTTGCGGCTCTGGCATGGCGGCCTGCGGGCGGAGCCCGGGCATTTCACCGGCTGGAGCCTGGGCGCGCGTTTCTACCCGGTGCTGTATCTGCTGACGCGGATGGGCGAAGCCCGCGACTGGGGCACCGGGCTGCCGCTCAAGGCGAGTCTGCTCGGCAGGATGAGCCGGCTGGAGGTGCATCACATCTTCCCGAAAGCCCAACTGCGGAAACGGAAGCATCCCCGCCCGGAGGTCAACGCGCTGGCCAACTTCTGTTTCCTGACGAAGGACACGAACCTCGATATCAGTGATCGACTACCGGAGGAGTACTTCCCGGAGATTGAACGGAACCACCCCGGTGCACTCGCCTCCCAATGGATTCCGGATGATCCGGCTCTCTGGAAGATCGAGCGGTTTCGCGACTTCCTCGAAGCCCGTAAAGCACTGCTGGCGGCCGAACTCAACAGGCGGATGGCCGACCTGCTCCACGGTGACGATCGCTGGCTGGCAGGTGCACCCGCAGCCTTGGAGCCGGCCGCGGCATCGAGCGGCGGGATCACGACGGAAGAGGAGGAACAGGAGCTCGAGGGCATCAACGCCTGGATGGAAGGCGAGGGCCTTCCCCGGGGCGAACTCTCCTGGGGCTACACCGATCCTGAGAGCGGCCGGCAGCGGGCCGTGTTTGATCTCGCGTGGCCGATGGGTGTGCAGGAAGAGCTGAGCCAGCCGGTCGCGGTGCTGCTCAACGAAGACTCCGACACGCTCGCGATCGCCAGCGCCGCCGGCTTCCGCTGCTTCACCGACACGAAAGCCTTCAAACGCTACGTCCGCCGAGAAGTCCTGGCCGCCGACGGCGTCGCCTGACCGTTGCTGATTCCACCGTTTTCAATCAGCATCCGCAGTATGCCGCTCACACGGCCGCCCCCGTAATCACAGGGGACGCTTCCCCCCCACAGAACCTGCGGCTAACATAGCGGTTTTGCAACGGGAGGGACGATGAGCTGGCTCTTGTTCCTGGACGAAAGCGGCACCGATAGAGGCCCTTGCCCGTACGAAGTTACAGGCGGCGTCGCGATTCACGCCAGTCGCCTCTGGCCCTTCATTAAAGATGTTCGTCGGAGAGAACGCGATGCTTTCGGCGGGACCCTTCATGAGTTCGGCACCGAACTGAAGGGGTGCAAACTCCTGGAGCCGAAATCGTATAGATGGGCGGACCAAGGCCCGCCATTGGATGACAACGAGCGGCAACGGTTATGCCGCCGCTTTTTGGTGAACGGACGAGCGCACAAACCAGCCAGCCGTATCGAGTTCACGGCATATGGACAGGCACGATTGGCGATGGCCAGGTGGATGATGGAAGCCTTGGTCGACCACGGCGCCGTGCTGTTCGCGGCGGCGATCCCGCGCCACATTAAACGACCACGCGGATATGCCCTTACCGAATTCCTGCGAAAGGACCACGTGTTTCTGTTGGAGCGATTCTTCTACTTCCTCGAGCGGGAAAGACAGCACGGAATCCTTGTCATGGACGCGATCGACAAGGGAGCCGATCGTAGCCTTGCCCGTCGAATGGAGAGCTACTTCGAGAAAACGGCCCCAGGGCGGTTACGATCGTCATGGATCGTTCCGTCTCCTTTTTTCGTTTCTTCAGACATGGCGTACCCCGTGCAGGCCGCCGATCTTGCGATCTACTGCGTCAACTGGGGTTATCGGCTGGCTGCAGGAATGACCGCACAGTGCCGCGACGAACTACGAGCCGATTTCGAGGACTCTTTACGCCGGATCGAGTTTCACGGTGACGGCGAACAGGATGGGCGAGTGTTCAAGACCCACGGAATCGTATGCGTCCCCGATCCCTATGCAGCTCGGCAACCCCCTTCAGCCTGAGCACAAAAAAAGAGACAAGCCCCGCGGTAACGCTCCGAAGAGCCTCACCACGGTTATGTCTCCAAAAAGAGTATCGTCACGAGCGGGTACCGTGTCAACAGGCCCGCTAGAAAGTTGCCCCACGCTGAGCGAGTGGATTGATTTATGGCCACCGACACCGGCGACATCGCGCCCCTCCTCGAGGCACTCGAGAAGCTGCGAAACTCGCTTCTCGACCTCACGGGCCGCAACCGGCTGCTGAACTTCAAGCACACCCCGGCCAAGTCGATCCAGTTCGTCCATTCGGACATCGATGCCACGTTCAACGCCTTGGTGGCCAACGGCACTCGGGTGCCACTCCTCGCGTTGCCGGAGCCGCCCGAGAGCGAGCACGTGGAGGTGGCCGGACGCATCAGACGGCCCGACAACGGCAAGTTCGCCGAGAGCCGCGGCATCAGCGGCAGCTACGACCTCGACATGCCCTCCCCGGCTGCCGATCCACCGCCCCAGGCGGCCCGGCTGCAGACGCTGCTCTACGCCGATCAACTCGGGTCGCATGGCCGCAAGCTCGACCGCGAGGCGCGGCTCGCCATCGAGGAGACGGGCAGCAACATGCTCCATCTCGTCGTCGGTTTCCTCGAATACACCGATCGGCCGGGCGGGGAGGCGCTCTGGCTCGCGCCGCTCCTCTCTATTCCCGTCGCCATCGAGCGCACCGAAGGCATGCCATTCCCGAAGTTCCACATCACGCCCACGGGCGAGGAACTCGCGGCCAATCTGTCGCTCCGCGAGAAACTGCTCAAGGACTACGGCGCGTTTGACATGCCGGAGTACGACTCCGAGTCGGACGAGACAGCGAGCGACTATCTGACAAGAGTGGCAGAGGCCGTCAAAGACATCCCCCGGTGGCGGGTGCGGCGGATGATGACCCTGACGCTGCTCTCGTTCTCCAACATGCTCCTGCTGCGGGAACTCGAGCCCGAGCGGTGGCCCGACAACACCCTCGAAACCCACCCGCTCGTGCAACAGCTGCTCGGCGGCGAGACGGATCGTGACGGCGGCGGGTATGCCGAGGAATACCCCATCGACGACCACCCCCGCCGCGACCTACCGCTCGTGTACGACGCCGACAGTTCCCAGCACAGCGCGCTCATTGATGTTCTCGACGGCCACAGCCGCGTGATCGAAGGACCGCCCGGCACCGGCAAATCGCAGACCATCACCAACCTCATCGCGGCAGCCATCAGCGAAGGCAAGAAGGTGCTGTTCGTGGCCGAGAAGCTCGCGGCCCTCGAGGTGGTGAAATCACGACTCGCCCGCGCCGGGCTCGGCCACTTCGTCCTGGAGCTGCACAGCACGAAGTCCAACAAGAAGGAGTTTCTCGCCCATCTCGCCGCGCGGGACGCGATGAGGGCCACGGCCGTGGCGGAACTCAACGACGCCCTCCGCCAGAAGGAACGCCGCCACACGGAGCTTCGTGCCTACGCCGACGCCATGAAGTCCGTGCTCTCAAACGCCATGGGGCTGACCGTCCATGAGGTGCTCTGGCGAGGCGAACGGCGACGGCTCGCGTTGGGTGAATACGCGGCCTTAGTCCAGGAACTCGATTACTTCTCGGCGACGGGGATGGATGCCACGGCGTTCGAGGATGCGATGTCGCGGCTGGAGCAGCTGGGCAAGCACTTTTCGCGGATTGGATCCTATGGGCCTGCACATCCGCTCTGGGGTTTCCATCCGACCACGCTCAGGCCCGAAGACGACTACAGGATCCAGCAGCTTCTTAACGACCACGCCGCCAAATGCGAGGCGTTTGACCGTGCGTTGACCGAGCTCCAGTCGCTTTTTTCCACCACCCCGACGGCGATCACGCTTCCCGAAAGTAGAGCTGATCGGCTCCTCGCCGCTCTCAGCGGGCTGAAGCCGCCCCCGGGCGTTGCCCCGGCCGCTGCCAGCCTGCCGCGGCTCTTCTCTGCTGAAGACCCGGCTGGCGTCGGCAGCAAACGAATCCTGGACGAACTGCACCGGGGCATTTCAGAGCTCAACGCAGCGGAATCGGCATGCGCAAAATACCTCGTTGGGGCTGACATCGCCGCCACGGCCGATTTGGCACAGGCAGACGAGATCCGGGCGCAGGTCACCCAACTGGGGATCGGCGAACTGACTGCCGATGCCCTCGATCGGCTCGGCGACGTCCTCGACCGCGAAACAGCCCGCCTCCAGCAGGCTGTGCGGCTGTTTGCGAAGACGGCCGATTCTATCGGAATGAATTTCTGGTTCGATGCGGAGGCGGGTCGGCGGGTCTTTCGGCTCGTGGACCTGGCATCCCAGGCCTCTGGCGAGTTGCTGGCTTTCCGGCACGAGGGACTCGAGCGTCCGCACGCCGCTGCTCAGCTCGAAGCCATCACGGCCGAACGCCAGCGCCTGCAAACGGAGCGCGAGCGGCTTGAACAAACGCTGTATCTCGACGACGTCTTGCCAGAGGCAGACATCACGGCTGCCATCCGCGTGCTGCGAGAGGGTGACGCATGGTATCGCTTCCTGCAGCCACGCTGGCGGAACGCGATTCGCCTGCACCAAAGACTTTCGCGGGAGAAGAGCCGGCGCTCCGCTGCCGAGCGGCAGGCCGACCTCGAATCCCTCTCAAAGCTCACCCGCGACGAAGCGGCTTGGGCCAACGACACGATCCTGCGGGCCGTGGCAGGTCCCCACTATGCCGGCGAGCAGACGCCGCTGGAGCGGCTGCTCGCGGCGGCACGATGGTCCGCCTCCATTCATGCCCTTAGTGACGAGATCGGCGTTCCGGTATCGCGACTCACCGAACGTGCAACGCTACAGGCCTTGGCACGCGAGAGAGCGCCCCTTCAGCAAGCCGCTGGAGAGATCCGCGTAGCACAAGAAAAGATTCTGGAATCACTTCGGGGGATCGAATCACAGCCCACCGACCAACAGGGGACCTCTGGCCTCGAACGACTCCACAACCGGGCGATCAGCACTGCCAAAGCGTGTCGGAGCGCGGCAGCGATCCTCAAGCGACACTGCCGCGAAGGAACCCCGGCCAAAGCCGGCGTGGATGCCGTGCTGGCCGGCTCCTCGCTCCACCGGCAGAAAGACGCTCTCGCTTCCAACGCGGGAGGCCGCACGCTGCTTGGCGACGCGTTCCGTGGTCCCAACACCGACATCGCTCCGCTGCTGGCGGCACATGCCTTTGGCTGCACGGTGAAGGGGGCGGGCGTTTCGTCTGCCATCGAGCGACTGCTGCTCTCGGCCAACTGCTTCTCGAATCATGAAGCCCTCACTCGGCTGATCGGGCAGGTGAAAGCCGGCTGGGGATCGTGGCGAGCGTTTTGTGAGGCGATGACAGGCTTTGGCGAGTTCTCGCCGGAGCAGTGGGTTGCCAGCGAGGGATTGAAGACGTCGGAGTTTGCCAAAGCCCTCCGCGCACGAGCATCGCTGGCGGTTAGTCGCATCTCGGAACTGCTCCCCTGGGCCCAATACGCCGTCGCCAGGGCCAGGGCGCACGAGCTGGCGCTCAATCGCTTCGTAGACGCGCTCGAGCGACACGGCCTGCCGCCGGATCAGATCGCCAATGCGTTTGCGTATCGCTTTTATGCGAGCATCGCGAAAACCATCTTCCAGTCATCGGACACGTTTTCGCAGTTCAGTTCCGACCGGCACAACGCGACGCGCCGGGAGTTCGCCGCCCTCGACAAGAAGGTCGTCCAACTCCGCGGCCAACACATCGCCAACGCGTGCATCGGCAGAGCCGTCACGCTGCCCGGCACCAACAGCACCCGCGTGAATGAGAAGACCGAAATGCGGCTGCTGCAGCACCTCTTCCCGCAGCAGCAACCGCGAGTGCCCGTCAGGCAGATTCTGGAACGGGCGGGCCGCTCCATCCAGGAGTTGATGCCCTGCTTCATGATGGGCCCGCAGGCCGTCGCCCAGTTTCTGAAGCCCGGCTCCATGACATTCGACATCGTCGTCATGGACGAGGCCTCGCAGCTGCCGCCCGCCCAGGCCATCGGTGCCATCGCCCGGGGCAAACAGCTGGTCGTCGTGGGTGACCCCAAACAGCTCCCCCCGACGTCGTTCTTCACCAATATGGCGACGCGTGCAGATGGCCTTGCGGTCACGGATGCCGAGAGCATTCTCGACATCTGCATGTCGCAATTTCATCCGACGCGGCAGCTCCGCTGGCATTATCGCTCGCAGCACCATTCCCTGATCGCGTTCTCGAACCAGAAGTTCTACGACGGAAAACTGATCGTCTTCCCGTCGCCGCACGAGAAGAGCCGGTCCCTGGGCGTCTCATACCACTACGTCGAAGACGGCATCTACCAGGATCAGACGAACAAGGTCGAGGCAAAACGCGTGGTAGACGCGGCCGTCGAGCACATCCTGACGAGACCGGACGACTCGCTCGGGATCGTGACGCTCAACATCAAGCAGCGCGATCTCCTCGCCGACATGCTGGAAGACCGCCTGCGGACGCTCCCCGAGGCGCAAGCCTTTCGCGAGCGCTGGGCGCAAGATGGCATGGGCTTATTCGTCAAGAATCTGGAAACGGTCCAGGGCGATGAGCGTGACCGCATCCTGATTTCGACCAGCTTTGGGAAGGCCCCGGGCACTGCCGTCGTCCGGCAGAACTTCCATCCCATCGGCCTGCCGGGCGGCTGGCGGCGGCTCAACGTGTTGTTCACCCGGGCTCGGAAGGCGATCGGGGTCTACAGCTCGTTGCGGCCGGAGGACATCGTTTCCGACGTCGCTACGCCTGTGGGCACTCGTGCCCTACGAAGCTATCTGGAGTTCGCCAGGGACGGTGTGATCACGCAGCAACAGCACACTGACCGCGCCCCGGACAGCGACTTCGAGGTGGCGGTGATCGACGTGCTTCGCCGAAAGGGCTACGAGGTCACGCCGCAACTCGGCGTGGCCGGCTTCCGCATCGACATCGCCGTGAAGCATCCGCACACCCCTGCCGGCTATCTTGCGGCTATCGAATGCGACGGGGCGACCTATCACTCCGGGGTCTCGGTTCGCGACCGCGACCGCATCCGGCAGGAGATTCTGGAGAGCCTTGGATGGAAGGATCGGATCTGGCGGATTTGGTCCACCGACTGGTTCCGAAACCCAGAGGGCGAGGCCGAGCGACTTTTTGAATGGCTAAAACACCTCGCCAGCCAGCCATTGCCCGGGGACGCACCGCCAGCCCAGACCGCCGCGGCCGAATCGCTGCCGGAAGCTCTCCCCGGGCTGGCGAGCGACGACAGCGCGACGGCCAGCCAAGGCTTTCTGTTTGACAGCGACGAGGATGATCTGGCCATCAAGCCGGGCGACACCGTGACCATCTGCCGCACCGACAATCCGCAGAAGAAGCTGCGCATCAAGCTGACCGACGACGTTTCCGACTTGGGAAAGGGTCTTGTGAGCGTCAACGACGACTTCGGCGCGGCACTCATCGACGCCATGATTGGCGAGCACGTCGTTGTTCGTTCGGCCGGAAAGGTTCCGCAGACGTACATGGTCAAAGAGATCAACCGCTCTTAGCTTGATTGCATGTGCCCATGCCCATCCCTCAGTTCCACGAAATCTTTCTCCCGCTCCTGCGTCGCTCCGCCGACGGCCGGGAGTGGACGCTCGCCGCCCTCCGCGGCCCGGTCGCCGACGACTTCGGCCTGACCGACGCCGAACGGGTGGAGCTGGTGCCCAGCAACACGCAGTCGTGATTCGTGAACCGCCTCTGCTGGGCCAAGATCCATCTCGAACGGGCCGGGCTCCTCACCCGTGTCCGCCGCGGCGTGTTCACAATCTCCGATGTCGGTCGATCCGTCCTCGCGGAAAACCCCGCCACGATCGACATCGCCTTCCTCGACCGCTACGAGACCTACCGCGAGTTTCGCCACCGCCGCACGACCGATCACGACGGCGGCGGCCAGCCCGAGCCGCCACCCGAAACGACGACCGAGACCCCCGAGGCCGTCCTCGAACGGGCCCACGAGACGCTCAACGACGAACTCGCCGCCGAGCTGCTCGACGAAATCGCCGACCACACCCCCGCGATCTTCGAGAAGGTCGTGCTCGACCTCATGAGAGCCATGGGCTACGGCGGCTGGGGCGACGCCGCCGGCCGGCTCACCAGCGCCGGGGCCGACGAAGGAATTGACGGCCTGGTCCACCTCAGACAGCAACATGGTGCAGCGGCACCTTGGCGACATGCCTCCAACTCTGCACCACACCAGTCGGGGCGACAGGACTTGAACCTGCGATGTAAGCCAGTTTCACGACGCTGAAAGCGGTCGCTGCGCCTCAAAATGGGCGTCAGTCTCCCGATCCGAGCAGACGCGCCCCTGTTCGCTCCAGAATCGAAGAACGTCTGGGCAGATGTCGAATCCATTCGGCCAGGTCACGACGCCATCTTCGAGTCGTACGGCTGAAAATGTAGCGCCGTCGCGAAGCGGCTCAACGACTGGCCCAGCGTGCTCGGCCAGAAAAATGGCGAAATCCAAAACGGCAGTCAAGGCATCGGCATAGACAACCTCCAGCCGATAACTGCCCACATCGCGAATGCGGACCACTGAGCTTCTCATGTCAGCGGATCGATCTTGGTCAAGGGGAGCGACTTCTCACGTCGCACCCAGTTATCTTCGAGTTCCAATCCGATGCAGCTCGGCCCACTCCTTCACCAGTGCGGCAGCCCGCCGAGGCAAACTTCCGCCAATCACTTCACCAGTGGCGATCTCGACCTGGGCCTCGTCTTCACCGTACGTCGCGTGAAAATGCGGAGGAGCATGATCCACGAAAGTCATCGTGATCCTCACGCCGTAAAACCGCGACAACTCGGGCATCTCTCGAGCCTCTGCGTCACGGGATGCCACCTTCCAGTCGGGGCGACAGGACTTGAACCTGCGACCTCTTGACCCCCAGTCAAGCGCGCTAGCCAGACTGCGCCACGCCCCGAATCCATCAACGACCGGCTCCGCTCACGCGAGACCAACCGCCGACCTCCACACTATCGCAGAACCAGGCCCGCCCTTCAACACGAGTTCGTCCCGTCGCAGCCGCGTCACTCGCCGACCGACAAATCCGCACGAATCGCCGGCCGGCGGCCCGCCACCTCGAGCGCCGCCTTCAGCCCCCCGGCCACGAGACCCACGTCGCTCGCCAGCGCCACGAGCCCAAACCCCTGCGCGATCCGCCGGGCCATGTCCTCGCTCCCACGCGCCATGATCCCGCACTGCTTGCCCGCGGCGCGAATCACGTCCTTCACCCGCAGAATCTCCTCCGCCACGCCAGGCCCCTCCCACTGGCCACGATGACCAAACGAACTCGACAGATCCGACGGCCCGAACATGAACAGTTCGACGCCGTCCACCGCGGCCAGTTCGTGCGCCTGCGCAGCCCCCTGCCGCGTCTCGATCAGCGGCACCACCAGCACGTGGTCGTTCGCCTCGGCGACGTGCTCCGCCACCGCCTGGCCCCAGCCCGTCGCCCGCTCGCCACCGATGCCCCGCTGCCCCTGCGGCGGATAGCGGGCGAACGACACCGCCTGCCGCACCTGCTCCGCCGTCTCCATCCACGGCACCACCACGCCGTCGGCGCCGAGGTCGAGCGCCCGCTTCACGAGCGCCGCATCAAGCGCCGCGATCCGCACGAGCGTCACCATGCGGCTCCGCACCGCCGCCCGGAGATGGCCCACGATCTCCTGCCAGTCGAGCTGCCCATGCTCCGCGTCGATCACCACCCAGTCCACGCCGAGCGCCACGGCAATCTCGACGACCGCCGGACTCTCCAGCGTCACCCAGAACCCAAGCGCCGGCTCACCGGCGGCAAGGCGGCGACGCAACGCGTTGATGGCGGGGACATTCATGCGGCGAGAGTATAGGCAAAGTGACCAAAACCCGCGGTCCGCCTCCGCCCCTCGCACGCCCGGCGAGCCCCCGGCACAATCTCGGCAAACATCCCCGAACAGGCAGACATGACCATGCACCACTCGACCTCCTTCTCCGCGCGGCTCGTCGCCGCCATCCGCGATCGGCGCACGCCCGCCTGCATCGGCCTCGACCCGCGCCGCGAATCGCTCCCCCCGGCCCTCGCCGCACCGGCCTCGGCTGATCCGGCGACCGTCGCCGCGACCTTCACCCGCTTCTGCCGCGACGTGATCGACGTCGTCGCGCCCCTCGTGCCGATCGTCAAGCCGCAGCTCGCCTGCTTCGAGGCCCTCGGGCCCCACGGCATGACCGCCCTCGCCGACGTCATCGCCCACGCCCACGCCAAGAACCTGCTCGTCCTCGCCGACGGCAAGCGCGGCGACATCGGCTCCACCGCCGAGGCCTACGCCGACGGCTGGCTCGCCGGCCCGTGGGCCGCCGACGCCCTGACCGTCAACCCGTACCTCGGCCTCGACTCCATCGAGCCGTTCGTCAAGACCGCCACCGCCCGCGGCGCCGGCATCTTCATCCTCGTGAAGACGTCGAACCCCGGCAGCAAGGACTTTCAGGACCTGCACACCGACGGCCGCACCCTCTACGAGCACGTCGCCGCGGGCGTCGAAGCGCTCGCCGCCCGCACCGCCGGCGGCGACACCTACGGGGCCGTCGGCGCGGTCGTCGGCGCCACCTGGCCGCGACAGCTCGACGAGCTCCGCGCTGCGATGCCGCACACCTGGATCCTCGTCCCCGGCTTCGGCAAGCAGGGTGGCCGGGCTGCCGACGTCCGCGGCGCCTTTCATGCCGACGGCCTCGGCGCCCTCGTCGTCAGCGCCCGCGACGTGATCTTCGCCCATTCACGGCCGGAGATGAACGCCGGCCTCGCGGATGGCCAGTGGCAGACCGCCGTGGACCGGGCCTGCCGCGACATGATCGAGCGGCTCGCCGCCGACACCCCCGCCGGCAGCCTCTGACCACGGCTCGCCGCAACTCGGAGCGGTTCAGGCCCGCGCCGCCGCCAGCAGCTGGCTGACCAGCGGCAGGAGCTGCTTCTTGCGGCTCACGATTCCCTTCAGGGAATACAGACCGCGGTCGAGCCGCGGATAGTTCGTCTCCTCCCAGGCGTCCGACTCGCGCGACAAGAGCAGGAGCGAGCCGTTGGTGACGACGTCGGTCACGAGCAGCGCCGAGAAATCGAGCCGCTGCCGGGTGGCGAACTCCTCCAGCGCCGTCCGCAGCTCCTCCTTCCGCTCCCAAAAGAGGTCGAAGCCCGTCTCTTCGATCTGCGAGATCGAGAACCGCACCCCCTGCTCGCTGAACTCCTTGCAGTCTTCGCGGATCACCTCCGCCGGCTTGCTCGACCGCAGCGCCGAGCCGATCTCGAAAAAATCCCGGGCATACGCCTCGAGGTCGACGCCGCACAGGCCCGCGAGCCAGCCGAGGATCTCGCGATCGGTGTCGGTGGTCGTCGGCGAGCGGAGGTGGAGCGTGTCGGAGATGATTCCCGACGCCATGCAGAGCGCGATCCCCGGCTCGGGGCGGATCCCCGCCGCGCGGAACTGCCGGGCCACCAGCGTGCAGGTCGAGCCCACCGGCTCGTTGATGAATCGGATCGGCTGCGTGCTCTTCAGGCCGCCGCCGAGCCGATGGTGGTCGAGCACCTCGACGATCTCCGCCTCGTCGGCCCCGGCCACCGCCTGCCCGAGCTCGTTGTGGTCCACGAGCACGAGCCGTGGCCGCGGCGGGCTGATGAGGTCGCTCTTGAAGGCCAGCCCGACCAGCCGGCCGTCGTCACCGACAACCGGAAACACCGGCTGGGCCGACCGCTCCGCCAGCGCCCGGGCCTCGGCCACCGGCGCCTTCGCCGGCACCGTGACGACGCTCGTCTCGACGACCGGGTCGACGAACTGCGACGACTTCAGCCGCAGCGTCGTGTTCACCGTGTCGAACGGGCTCACGATCACCGACACGCCGCGCAGCCGGGCCAGGTCGGCGAGCCCCGAGGAGAGCCGGAATCCTCCCGTGAGCACGATCGCCCGCACGCCATGCTCGATCGCCGGGAGCTGGATCGTCGGCCGGTCGCCACAGACCACGATCAGCCGGTGGTTGGGGAGTTTTTCCATCCGCTCCGTGAACCCCTCGGCGCTCATCGCCCCGACCATCACCAGGAGTTCGTCATGCCGCAGCGGGTCGATGGCGTGCTGGAACTCGCCTCCCAGCACGGTGCGGATCTTGTCGAGGCTCGTCGTCACCGTCCGGGCGCGGAGCGGATCGCCGCCGTCGTGAAAGAACAGGTCCATGAGCTCGAGCACGGAGAGCACGCCCACGACCCGCCGGTCGGCGTCGATCACCGGGATCGCCCGCAGGTCCCCCTCCTTCATCCGCAGCCAGGCCTCGTGGAACGAGTCGCCGAACGACGCCGTCACCACCTGCCGCCGGCAGACGTCCTCGACCTGCGGCCGGACGTCCATCACCATCCGCGGCGCGGCGAGCCCGGCCCGCTCGAGCACGTGCTCCGTCCGCTTGTTCGGCGGCCCGCAGCAGCAGGCCACCGCGTCGGGCCGGGTGGTCCTGCGCAACAGGTCGGCGTAGGCGAGGGCCGAGCAGATGGCGTCGGTGTCGGGGTTGCGATGCCCGAAGACGAGGGTGCTCATGGGGGCTTGGTCAGACCTCGCCCGGAGCCTGCAGCCAGCAGGCGAGCGACGGATCCCAGGACTGGATCTCGTCGGGCTTGAAGTAGATGCCGATCTCGCGGGCGGCCGACTCGGGGGAGTCGGAGGCGTGGACGAGGTTCATCTGCCGGCTCGCCGAGTAGTCGCCGCGGATCGTGCCCGCGGCGGCCTTGAGGCCGCTCGTGGCCCCGAGCATCTCGCGAACGACGCGGATCACCTCCGGCCCGGCGAAGATCGTCGCCACCACGGGAGACGCCGTGATGAACTCCTCGAGCCCAGGATAGAACGGCTTCTCGACATGCTCGGCATAGTGCTGGCGGGCGAGGGCGGGCGTGACCCGCAGCATCTTCATCGCCACCAGCCGCAGCCCCTTCTCCTCGAACCGCGACAGGATCCTGCCGAGCAGCCCGCGCTCCAGGCAGTCGGGCTTGAACATCACGAACGTCCGCTCCATCGCTTCATCATCTCCGGGGTGGGCGTGTGCCGCCTGCGGGCACGCGTCGAGAAGGGTAATAACAGAACGTTGGCCGCGCGCCAGCACCGGCTTCGACGGCCGCGAAAGTGTACGCCCGCCGCTGCGCAGCCGACAACCGTTCGCCTTGCACCGCCGGCCACGTCCCCCTACCCTCCCGCCGCCATGAACCGCCACCCGCCCCACTCGCGGCCGCTGCCTGCCAGCCTGCGGACCGCGCTGCTCCTCCTCGGCATCGGCTGCGCGACCGGCACGGCCTCCGGTCAGACCACAGGCGTGCCCCCCGAACTGCTGGGCGGATTCACCCGCGGCGTGCAGCCGCTGCTGCTCAACAAGTGCGCGGCCGGCGCCTGTCACGGCGGCAGTGCCGCCCACGAACCGCGGCTGCGCCGCAGCGACGTCCACGGGACGATCGACCGGCAGAGCACGCTTGCCAACCTCGACACGTTCCTGTCCATGCTCGGGCCGGACCGCGATCCGCAGCCCCTCGTCGACCTGCTGTCCGTCCGGCACCCGCGGGAGCCGGCCAACCGCCGGCTCGTGATGAAGCCGCTGACGGCGGGCGAACGCATGGCCCTCGAGTCGTGGGTCGCGGCGCTCGTGGACGCCGAGCAGCCCGTCCGCACGGTGGACTACGAGACGACCGACGAGAGACCCGCGAAAGCGCCCGCGCCGCCGCCACGGCCCAACCGCTTCCGCGTCCTGCTCGAAACCGGCACGCCGCCCCTCGCACCGCGCGAAGGCGAGCCGACCGGCCGCACAGACTTCGCGCCGCTCCTCGACGGCCGGCGGCCCGGCGCGATCGCCGTCAAACCGGAATCCGGCCCGCCATCACCGCCTCGAGGAACGGACGGTTCCCCTCCAGCACGTCCGGATGGGCCAGCATCTCCTCCGCCGACATCCAAAGAATCTCGCTGACCTCGACGGGATGCGGCACGAGGTCGCTGGTCTCGTCGAGCACGACGGACCACCACGCCAGCGGCGTGCCCCAGGCCGTCACGCTTCGCCAGACGCAGCCGACCGGTTCGACGCGGGCCGCCAGTTCCTCGTGGCATTCGCGAACCACGGCCTCGTGCTCTTCCTCGCCCGGCTCGATGTGCCCCCCGGGGAAGCAGATCCGGCCGCCGGCGCGGACGGTCTCCCCCCGCCGGATCGTCAAAAACAGTCGGCCGCGTCGATACACGGCCACCACGCCGGACCTGACCGATACCGTCGTCGCCGTGGCCGTTTCCATGCGTCGTCTCCGCGGGGCCGTTGGTGCCGTGGATGCATACACTACACTGTTCCGATCCCTTTCACGATCTTGCCGGCCAGTCCCGCGTCGGGCCGGCAGAAGCACCGAGCACCCCCATGGACAACGCCCCGCGCCCCTCCCGCCAGCCGCCGCGGCCCCCGCTCGCCGGCCGGCCCCTCGGCCTGCCCGCCCTGATCCTCCTCGGCCTCGGCGCGGTCGCCGTCGCCACCTACCTGACGGGGGGGCAACTCGGCACGGCTCCGCTCGTCCGCTTCGACGAGTTCCGGCGCCAGGCCAAGGAGGGCAACGTCGAGAGCATCCGCATCACCGGCGACACGATCGACGGCACGTTCCGCACCCCGCCGCCGGTCGAGCCGGGGCAGAAGAGCCAGCCGGAGTTCCGCGTCGTCCTCAGTCCGTTCCTGCGCGAGACGTTCGACCAGCTGATCCGCGAGCATGACGAGATCAAGGTCGAGACCCACAATCCGCCCGACGGCACCGGCTTCCTCCTCGGCCTGTATCTGCTCGTGCCGCTGCTCCTCATGGCCGGGTTCTGGATCACGCTGCGCCGGGCTCGCGACCCGCTCGGCAACACCGGCTTCCTTGGCGGCTTCAGCAAGTCGCCGGCCAAGCGCTACGGCTCCGGCGACAAGACGGTCACGTTCGCCGACGTCGCCGGCCTCGATCAGGTGAAGCAGGATCTCGCCGAGATCGTCGAGTTCCTCAAGGACCCGAAGAAGTTCCAGCGGCTCGGCGGCCGCGTCCCCAAGGGGGTGCTGCTGATGGGGCCGCCCGGAACAGGCAAGACGCTCCTCGCCCGGGCCGTGGCCGGCGAGGCGGGCGTGCCCTTCTTCTCGATCTCGGGCAGCGAGTTCATCCAGATGTTCGTCGGCGTCGGCGCCTCGCGAGTCCGCGACCTGTTCAAGACCGCCAAGGACGCCTCGCCGGCGATCCTGTTCATCGACGAGATCGACGCCGTGGGCCGGGTCCGCGGCGCGGGCCTCGGCGGCGGCCACGACGAGCGCGAGCAGACGCTCAACCAGATCCTCTCCGAGATGGACGGCTTCAGCCCGTCGGAGTCGGTGATCGTGCTCGCGGCCACCAACCGGCCCGACGTTCTCGACCCCGCGCTTCTTCGCCCCGGCCGCTTCGACCGCCATGTGACCGTCGACCGCCCCAACCAGAAGGCCCGCCTCGCCCTCTACAAGGTCCATACCCGCACCGTGCCGCTGGCGGCCGACGTCGACCTGGAGCGGCTTGCGAGCGCCACCGTCGGCCTGACCGGCGCCGACATCCGCAACCTCGTCAACGAGGCGGCCCTCTGGGCCACGCGGCACGACAAGCCGGCGGTCGACTCCTCCGACTTCGACTACGCCCGCGACAAGGTGCTGATGGGTCCGAAGCGCGAGGAGGTGCTCAGCGGCCACGAGAAGACGATGACGGCATATCACGAGGCCGGCCACGCCCTGGCCGCCTGGCTCCTGCCCAACGTCGACAAGCTCCACAAGGTGACGATCATCCCGCGCGGCCGGGCCCTCGGCCTGACGCAACTCATGCCGGAGGAGGACCGGATGAACATCGCCGAGTCCGACCTCCACGGCCGGCTGGCGTTGATCCTCGCCGGCCGGGCGGCGGAGAAGCTCGTGTTCGGCGAGTACACCGCGGGCGCCGAGAACGACCTCACGCAGGCCACGCGGCTGGCGCGAAAGATGGTCGCCCATTGGGGAATGAGCGAACGGCTCGGGCCCGTGGCCTGTGCCACCTCCAACGAACACCCGTTCCTCGGCCGCGACGTCTACGAGCAGCGCGAGTTCAGCGAGCGGACGGCACAGATCATCGACGAGGAGGTGAGCCGCGTGCTCAACGACGCCGCCGACCGGGCGGTCCGCCTGCTCTCCGAGCACCGCGACAAGCTCGACCTGATGGCGACGGAACTGGAAAAGCGCGAGACGCTCGACGACACCGACCTCGCCGAGATCATCGGCCCGGCCGTCCCGCGACGCGGCGGCGAACGAGTCCCCTCTCAGGCCGCCCGCACGGGCGACTGACCGCGGTCGCCCACGTCCCCGCCCACGTCCGCTTGGAGAAGAAACTCGCGATGCTCGCGCACGCCGTCTATTTCTCGCTCAAGGACCGCTCCCCGGCCGCGCTGGCGAAGCTTCTGGCCTCCTGCCGCACGCACCTCACCGGCCATCCCGGCACGGTCTTCTTCTCGGTCGGCACCTGCGCCCCCTACGACCGGCAGGTGAACGACCGCGACTTCGACGTCGCGCTCTTCATCGTCTTCGAGTCGCACGCGGCGCACGACGCCTACCAGGTCGCCGACCGGCACGAGACGTTCATCGCCGAGAACGCGACGAACTGGGCCAAGGTCCGTGTCTTCGACGCCGACTGCTGACCGGCGGAGGGCCGGCACGAAATAGGCCCAGACCGAGAAAAGGAGCCCAGGGAGGCCGAAAAAGGTAGCGTAGCCGTCCTTTGAATGGTATCGTAGGTGCATGCCGCCCCCTCCTTACCTGCGTCGGACAGTGGACGCCCTCTTGGGGCAGCTTCTTCTGGACCTGCCTGCCGTCGCCGTCGAGGGCCCGAAAGGCGTCGGCAAAACCCGCACCGCCCGACGCCACGCGGGCACCTCGTTCGATCTTTCGGATCCGTCCACGCTCGAACTCGTCAAGGCGGATCCGGCCCGACTGACCGCGGCCCGAGCACCTGTCATGATCGATGAGTGGCAGTACCACCCTCCCGTTTGGGACCTCGTGCGTCGCGCCGTCGATGACGACCCGACACCCGGACGATTCCTGCTCACCGGTTCCGCATCACCGGTCGCGCGGTCGCTCCACTCCGGTGCGGGCCGGATCGTGAAACTGCGCATGCGGCCGTTGTCGCTGCCGGAGCGCGATCTCGCGCCGCCCACGGTGTCGCTGGCCGAACTGTTGACCGGTTCGCGACCGGCGGTGCGTGGCACGTGTTCGCTGCGGCTGGAGGATTACGCGCGGGAGGTGGTCGCCGGAGGGTTTCCGGCGCTTCGGCATCTCGCGGGCCTTGCGAGAAAAGTCGCTCTCGACGGATACCTCGAGCGGGTCGTCGATCGCGACGTCCCGGAGGCGGGCCACGCCCTGCGGCGGCCCGATGCCCTGCGACGCTGGCTGACGGCCTATGCCGCGGCCACCGGCACCACCGCCAGCTTCGAGACGATTCGCGATGCAGCCACCGGGGGCTCGACCACGAAACCGGCGAAGACGACCGTGATCACCTACCGCGACGTGCTCGAGCGGATTTGGATCCTCGATCCGGTCGAGGCCTGGCTGCCGACCCGAAATCACTTGCGCACGCTCACTGCGGCGCCGCGGCACCATCTGGCCGATCCGGCACTCGCGGCCCGCCTGCTTGGTGTCGATGCCGATGCGTTGCTCGAAGGCCGGACCGGCGGGCCGGCCGTGCCCCGCGACGGGACGCTGCTGGGAAAGCTGTTCGAATCGCTGGTGACACTCGGCGTCCGCGTGGCCGCGGAGTCGGCCGGGGCCCGCGTGCGCCACCTGCGCACCGCCGAGGGCAGGCGGGAGGTGGATCTGATCGTGGTCCGCGATGATCATCGGATCGTGGCGATCGAAGTGAAACTGTCGCAGTCGATCGACGACGAGGATGTTCGGCACCTCCGTTGGCTCGGCGACACGATCGGCGACGACCTGCTCGATGCCGTCGTGGTGACGACGGGAGGCGAAGCCTATCGCCGCACCGACGGAATCGCCGTCGTGCCAGCCGGCATGCTGGGGCCATGACGCATCACGCACCGCGCCCTACCTGTCCGTGGAGAAAGCCAACCTTCGTCTTTTTCCACGTGGTCGACCGCAGGAAACGCCGCGGGATTCCTGCACCTGCTACACCAGCCCCAGCCGCGACACCGTGATCGCGCCGCCGAAGCACAGGGCCACGTCCCCCTGTGCCATCCGCGGCCGCTCGTGGTAGTTCGCCGCATACCGCCAGCCCTCGTCCGTCATCCGGTAGCCGAGCGCGAATGGCGACGCATCGACCGGGCACTCGACGATCGGCGGCGGCCCCATGCCCTCCGGCGGGTCGGGGAGGTTCACATTCCAGAGCGATCCGGCGGCAGGTGCCTCTCCCCCCAGTGGCAACGTTGAAAACACCAACTCCAGCCAGGTCGCGGCCCGCTCCCAGTCGATATCGCCCCCCGACCGCCGGTAATGCGAGGCTGCCACGGCGATCCGCCCGTGGAGCGCGGCCTCGCGGGCCGCGGCCACCGTCCCCGAATGGTGGATGTCGGCGCCGAGGTTGCCGCCGGCGTTGATCCCGGAGAGCACGAGCGTCGCGTCGGGCGCGAGTTCCGCCAGCGCGATCCGCACGCAGTCGGCCGGCGTGCCGGTCACGGCGAACCGGCCCGGGCCGGCCGGAATCACCCGCAGCGGCCGGTCGGTGGTGACCCGATGCCCGCAGCCGGAATGCGGGTCCACCGGGGCCACCACCACGCACGCGCGGCCAAGCCGGGCCGCCGCGACCGCCAGCGCCTCGAGGCCCGGCGCGTCGATGCCGTCGTCGTTGGTCAACAGGATCCGCACGTCGCCACTCCCTTCCGTTCGCGGGCCAGCGCCGCGAGCACCCCCCACACGCCGTCGCCGGCGGCGGCCGCCATCCGGCAGACGTCCTCGGCGTCCGTCGTGCCGGCCGCATCCGGATTGGCGACGTTCGTGACCACCGAGCAGACCACCACCTGCATCCCCAGCGCCGCCGCGGCCACGACCTCCGGCACCGTCGACATGCCGACGACATCGGCCCCGAGCTGACGCAGCATCCGATACTCGGCCCGCGTCTCGTAGCTCGGCCCGCGCAGGAATGCATACACGCCGCGCCGCGCCGGCATGCCGAGGCCGCGGATCGCCGCCAGCGCCAGCGTCGCGGCCTCGTGATCGTAGCAACCGTCGAGCGGCGCCGCCGCGGAGGCATCCCCAGGCACAGCGACCGACTCCGCCCGCGCCGGATTCTCCAGCAGCGGCCGCGTCCACGGCTCGCGGACGAGATCGACGTGATCGGTGACCACCACGATCTCGCCGACGTGCATGTCCGGCCGCAGCCCGCCCGATGCGTTCGTGATCAGGAGCGTCCTCACGCCGAGGGCGGCGAGCAGTTCGACGCCGCGGACGAGCATCTCGGGCGGCCGCCCCTCGTAGCCATGCACGCGGCCCTCGAGGGCGACGACGCCCGCCCCGTACAGCGTGCCGCAGGCGATCCGCCCGGCGTGGCCGGTGGCCGTCGACGCCGCCAGCCACCCGGTGGCGGCCGCCGGCAGCGACCAGGCCGCGGTGAGCCGGCCGGCGAGGCTGCCCAGCCCTGTGCCGAGGATCACGCCGATTTCGCCGCGACCGCCCCCGGCGGCGAGCACCCTCGCGGCCGCCGCATGGGCTCCGGCCCGGGGCCTGCCGCCGCCGCGACGCGCCCCCTTTGCCCGCTCATGAAAATCATACACACTCATGTCCGCATACCCGTGCCCGCGACCGCCCGGGCGGCCGGTTCGCCGCCCCCGGCCTCGAGCCGCGAAGCCGGGTCGGACGACAGAATAAGGAAGGAATCGATTTCATGCCCACCCGCGCCGAGAAGTTCGCCGGTCTGTCGGTCGCCATCGTCACCCCGTTCCGCGACGGCGCGATCGACTCGGTGCGGCTCCGCGAGCAGATCGAGTTCCAGGTGTCAGCCGGAACCACCTGCATCTGCCCGGTGGGCACGACCGGCGAGTCGCCCACCCTCACGCACGCCGAGCACGAGCGCGTGATCGCCGAGAGTGTCGAGGCCGCTGCCGGTCGGCTCCTCGTCATGCCCGGCACGGGGAGCAACTCCACCGCCGAGGCGGTGCGGCTCACGAAGTTCGCCGCCCGGGCGGGCGCCGACGCGGCCCTCGTCGTCGGCCCCTACTACAACCGGCCCACGCAGCAGGGGATCTACGAGCACTTCAAGGCGATCGCCGAGGCGGTCGAGATCCCGATCTGCGTCTACAACATCCCCGCCCGTACCGGCCGCAACATCGAGCCTGAGACGATCATCCGCCTCGCCGAGGTTCCCGGCATCGCCATGGTCAAGGAGGCGACCGGCTCGATGGACCAGGCCTCGCAACTGATCGCGGCCACGGATCTCACGCTCCTTTCCGGCGACGACAGCATGACGCTGCCGCTCTTGGCGATCGGCGGCCGGGGCGTGATTTCGGTGGTCGGCAACCTCGTGCCGGCCGACATGAAGCAGCTCTGCGACGCCTTCGATGCTGGCGATCTGGCCGGCGCCCAGGCCCTGCACCGCCGTCTCTTCGGCCTGTGCCGCGATCTCCTCGGCCTGGCGAGTAACCCGATCCCGATCAAGGCCGCGCTGGCGATGCTCGGCCGCGACACGGGGGAGGTTCGGCTCCCGCTGGTGCCGCTGGAGCCGGCGCTGGCCCACAAGCTCCGCGGAGTGCTCGCGGCCTATGGGCTGCGGATCGCCCACGCGCTGCCGGTCTGAATCTCCGCCGTGGGGCGGCTCACTCCAGTTCCCGGAGCACCGCCCCCTGCTGGTCGAACCGCGCGATCAGCACCTCGTGGTGTTCCGTGAGGCCGAGCCGCTCCATGACGCTCAACAGCGTGCCGGCGCTGGCGACCGACTCGCAGCAGGCCATCACGGCCGGCCCCCAACTGCTCTGCGCGGCCCCGACGACGCCGAGTTCGCCGAGCAGGTCGATCAGTCCCGCCGTCGCCTCCGCGTGGGGCAGCGCCCGCGATACCTCGGCGAACGGCTGCCCGGCGAGCAGGCCGTAGCTACGGACCGCGCGGCTGAACTCGGCGAACCGTCCCTCGACCGCCGCGGGCAGCATTTCCAACAGCGCGATGCGGGCGAGCTCCGCCGTGATCTCCGTCGGCATGGGAGACAGCTGGGCGAACGCCTTCTTCTCCGCGTCGCCCGAGAGTCCGCTCATGCCGCGGGCGATGATCAGCACGCAGCGCCACTCGGAGGGGAGACGGACCCGGGCGACGAGCGGTGAAAAATCTTCGGTCCCTCCGGCCGCGGCCTGTTCGGGCAGCCGCCCCGCCTCGACGATCAGGCCGCCGCGGGCGAAGCCGTGCACGCCGACGCAGGAGCGCCGACCGCGGCCCACGACGCGGGCCAGTTCGAAGGCGGCCCCCGATTCGAACGTCCACTCATGTTCGGAGGCATCGACGGGCGGCTCGCCGGGATGCCGCGGCCCGGCCGTTGCCTGGTCGTTCGCCTCCGGCCGGGCCAGATGACGGATGCCGGCCGCCACGGCGAGTCCGAGCTGCGTGCCGCTCCCCAGCCCCACGTGGCCGCGGGGCGCCGTCCGCACGTCGATCGAGTACGACTCGTGCAGGCCCCAGGCCTGCACGCACGTCCGCGCGAATCCCAGCGCCCGCTCGGCCTCGTGTCCCCGGGCCTCGAGCCGCAGCGACTTGCCGACGCGGACGTGCACACCGGGCCGATCGATCATCACGCCGATGCCGCCGAAGGCCCGCGCTGCGGCCATGCCGAACGACATCAGCCCGAGGTGCAGTCGGGCGGGCGTGCGGACTTCGACCACGGTCGGCATCAATGCGTCCTGTCAGCGGCGGGGAACGGAAGCCACCATCATAGCCTCGGTCCCGCCGCGGCCGATGCCCCGCAGTCCGGCCGCCAGCGGGCGGCAGCCGTCCGACACAGGACCGCGAACGCCTCGTGTTCGCGCGGCCCGCCCGTCTTGGAGACGAGCGGCTCGAGGCCCCGCAGCGCCGGCCCCGGATCGGCCGCCTCCGGCAGGTGCAGCCGGGTGACGAGGATCGCCGCCTCGACCACGGCGTGGGCGGCGCGGTTGAAGCCGAGGAACGGCCGGCCGTGATGCTCGGCCACCACGCGGGCCTCGAGCCGCTCCCGCGCGGTCGAGCGGTCGGCCTCCGCGATGGCGAACTCATACGCCACGCAGGCGTCGTCGAGCAGCCAGCCGCGCACGCGGGTCGCGGGCCGGGCGGCGGGTGGCGGCGCGGCGACGCCGGCCACGACCCGGGCGAGGAGCAGGACGTCGTCGATGACGTGAAACACCCCCTCCGCGCAGCGGGCCAGGTTGGCGGCCGTCTGGCTTCCGGCGAACGGCCGGAGTGACAGCCGGGCGATCCTCCCGGCGGCCCGCTCCGCGTCGTCGATCCACGGACCCATCGCCGCCACGTGCATGCTGCCGGCCGCGTCGCAGGTCGTCACCAGTCCCTCGAGGATCATGACGGGCAGTCTCCCCCGGCCAGCGCCGCTTTCGCAACCGCACCCTGCGGCGCCGCGGCGCCGTGCGCGATCCCGCGCTCCCACGGGCGACAACACGGCCGTTCTTGAATCGCGCGATCCGCCGCAAATAGACTGTTGAATGGTCCTCGGACCGCTGGAATTCCGCCGCGTGACCGCCCTCCAACCGCACATCCATTTCGTCACCGGCCGCCTCGCCGAGCACTCGCTGCGGCAGGTGCTCGAGCGGCTCGCCCCGCGGGTCGGCTTCGCCTTCAGCGTGCAGGTGCTCAACATCACCGTGGCGGCGCTGATGACGACACCCTGGATCGCCCGCCGCCTCGCCGTGCCGGCTGAGGCCGACCGGGTGATCATCCCCGGCGGCTGCCAGGGGCCCCTCGACGTCTTCGCCGCCGCGACGCCGCTGCCGGTGGACCGCGGCCCCGAGGATCTGCGCCGGCTCGACGAGTTCTTCGGCCAGCAGTCCCGCGACCTCGCCGACTACGGCCGCCACGACATCGAGATCATCGCCGAGATCAACCACGCCCCGCGGCTCGCGGCCGCCGACCTGCTCGCCGAGGCCCGCCGGCTGGCCGCCGACGGCGCCGACCGGATCGACGTCGGCTGCGACCCGGGCGCGGTCTGGGCGGGCGTCGGCGACGCGGTGCGGATGCTCGTCGCCGAGGGTTTTCGGGTTTCGATCGACAGCTTCGAGCCGCGCGAGATCGCCGCCGCCACCCGGGCCGGGGCGAGCCTCGTGCTCTCGGTCAACTCCACGAACGTCGCCGCCGCCCCCGACTGGGGCTGCGCGGTGGTGGTCGTGCCCGACGTGCCCGCCACGCTCGAGGGCTTCGACGACACGTTCGACAGGCTTCGCGCCGCCGGTGTCGCCTGCCGGCTCGATCCCGTCCTCGAGCCGATCGGCTTCGGGTTCGCGGCCAGCCTCGGCCGCTACCTCGATGTCCGGCGCCGCCATCCCGACGCCGAGATGATGATGGGCATCGGCAACCTCACCGAGCTTACCGACGTCGATTCCGCCGGCGTCAACGCCCTGCTCATCGGCTTCTGCCAGGAGACCGGCATCCGCTCCGTGCTCACCACGCAGGTGATCCACTGGGCGCGAAGCAGCGTCCGCGAATGCGCCCTCGCCCGGGCCCTCGCCTGGCACGCCGTCACGCATCGCACGCTCCCCAAGCACGTCGAGCCGCGGCTGGTGACCCTGCGGTCGGGCGCGCCGCAGGCCCACGGCGACGCGGTGCTCGACGGCCTCGCGGCCGCGATCCGCGACCCGAACTTTCGGATCTTCGCCGAGCGCGGCGAGATCCACCTCGTGGGCGCGGGGCTGCATCTCCACGCCCGCGATCCGTTCGCGCTGTTCGAGCAACTCGGGGCCGCCGGCCGCACCGACGTCGACCCGTCGCACGCCTTCTATCTTGGCTACGAGATGGCGAAGGCCGTGACGGCGATCACGCTGGCCAAGGACTACCGCCAGGACCAGGCGCTCGACTGGGGGCATCTGACGCAGCCCGAGATCGCCCACGGCCCGTCCCGCGCCGCGGCGGCCGTCGCCGGGGCCCGCCCCGCCGAGGAGCCGCGATGACGTCCCCCGCCAGCGCGCACCCGTGGATCACCCGCCGGTTCTTCACGGCCTCGGGCTGCCTCGTCGCGGAGACGGCCGCCGACGTGACGCCCGACGTGGTGTTTCAGCGTCTCGCCGCGCTGCCCCACCTGCTGTTCCTCGACAGCGCCCAGCCCGACGCCGCGACGCCTGCATCAGCCGCCGCGGTGGCACCCGGCGCAACTGGCCGGCCGGCCGCCCCGCGGCTCGACCGCTGGTCGTTCGTGGCGGCCGACCCGATCCATTCGCTACGGATCGACGCCGCCGCCGCGCCGGCGGAAGACGCCACCCGACTGTCCGGCGCGTTCGCAACGCTCCGCGGGCTGCTCGCCGACTTCGCCTGCCCGACGATCCCGGGCCTGCCGCCGTTCCAGGGAGGCGTGGCCGGGTTCATCTCCTACGAGTGCGGCCTCGTCCGGCTCGGCATCCCCGCGCCGGCCGGCAGCCAGGTGCCGCGGCTCTCGCTCCATGCCTACGACGTGGTCTTCGCCTACGACCACGACCTGCGGCGCGGCTGGTTCATCTCGCAGGGCGTGCCCGCCCGCGGCCCGGTGGCACGGCGTGGCCGGGCTGCGGAACGCCTCGCCGTCATGCTCGCCGCGGCGGATGCGCGAGGCGACTTCCCGCCGCCACCGCGCGGCGCCGCGTCCACCACCCCGGCCGTGCTGCCGGCGGCGTTCGCCCATCCGCTGCCCTCGCGGCCTGGCGTGTTCGCCACCCACACGCCGGCCTCCTACCGCGACATGGTCCGGTCCGGCATCGACTTCGTCCGCGCCGGCGACATGTTCCAGGTCAACCTCGCCCAGCACTTTTCCCTCGCGGTCGACGTCGATCCGGTCACCCTGCACCTGGCCGCGCGGCGCACCAATCCTGCCCCGTTCGCCGCCTGCTTCGACCTCGGCGACGCGGCGATCGTGAGCATGTCGCCGGAGCGGTTCCTGCAGGTGTCGCGCGGCGTGGTGCGGATGCACCCGATCAAGGGCACGCGCCGGATCGTGTCGCTCCCCGAGGCCGACCTGTTCGCGGGGGACGACCTCGAGGCGAGCGGCAAGGACCGGGCCGAGAACGTCATGATCGTCGATCTGATCCGCAACGACCTGGCCCGCGTCTGCACCGCGGAAAGCGTCCGCGTCGAGGCCCTCTGCCGGCTGGAGCGCTACCGCTACGTGCAGCACCTCGTGTCGATCGTGGCCGGCCGGCTCGCCCCGGGCTGCGGCCCGCTGGATGCGATCGAGGCGGCGATCCCCGGCGGCAGCGTGACCGGGGCCCCGAAGCACCGCGCCTGCGAGATCATCGACGCGCTCGAGCCCGTCGCCCGCGGCGTCTACTGCGGCTCGCTGGGCTACATCGGCTTCGACGGCACGGCCGACTTCAACCTCCTGATCCGCACGTTCGTGGTCGGGCCGGGGACGATCAGTTTCGCGGCCGGGGGCGGGATCACGGCGGCGAGCGATCCGGCCGCGGAACATGCCGAGTCGCTCCACAAGGCGGAGGGCCTGCTGCGCGTGCTCGACGCCGTCGGCCTCGGCGGCCACGCCGCGCCGCTGCCGGCCGCCACGGCCGACGGCCTGCCCGACGCTCCCTCGCCGCCGCGCGAGGCCACGTCATGATCGTCGTGCTCGACAACCGCGACAGTTTTGTTTTCAACCTGGCCCGCTATTTCCGGCTTCTCGGCGTGGAGACGGCGGTGCTGCCGAGCCATGCCACGAGCGTCGCCGACCTGCATCGGATGGCTCCGCAGGCGCTCGTGATCTCACCCGGCCCGTGCACGCCGGCGGAGGCGGGCTGCTCGGTGGAGGCGGTGCGGGCGTTTCGCGGCCTGGTGCCCATGCTCGGCGTGTGCCTCGGGCACCAGGCGATCGCGGCGGCGCTCGGCGGCAGCGTGGTCGTGGCCGCGGAGCCGGTGCATGGCCGCACGAGCCCGGTCCACCACGACGCCGTGAACCTGTTCGCGGGGATTCCCAGTCCGCTCACCGCCTGCCGCTATCACTCTCTCGTGGTCGCCGCCGAACCGCTTCCGGACGGCCTCGAGGTGACGGCCCGGGACGACCGAGGGACGATCATGGCCATCGCCGACGAGCGGCGTGGGGTCTACGGCGTCCAGTTTCACCCGGAGTCGATCCTCACCCGGCACGGCTTCCGGCTGCTGGCGAATTTCCTGGAGCGGGCCGGCGTGCCGCACCACGGCCACCGTGCGGCCCTGCTCGACGAGGACGTCGCCCGGCAGGCGGAGGGACCAGCCGGCGACGACACGCTCGCGGCTCCGCCGAAGATCGTGACGTTTTGACGGCCGGGCAGGCCGACTGCCATGCGCGGCCACCGACCACGGCCTGCCCACTCGCGCGGCAGCCAATGCACGCATTCCGCGCGGTTCTGTCGCGACGGGCCCGGGATGCCAAAATGTTTTTGTTTCCCGACCGGCTTGGAAAACCACGTCTTCCTCGGGAATTTTCCCGGTTCAGGGAGTGACGACGAACTGGACTGTGCGGGGCATCTCATGTCCGGCACGCACTTTGCATTTCTCATCTTCTGGAAGGTCGCGGTGATGATCGCGACCCCGCAACAAGCCAGAAGGGTGCTCCGTGGCTTGGGCGAGCGATCCGCCTTCGCTCGCCCAAGCCCGGACATCTGGCTTGAGCGCTTCGGCGGCCATCCTGGCCCGCCGAAGCTTGTCGGCCGATGCAAACGCCGAGGGTTTGCATGGCCGACTGGACGCCGCATCGTGCGGCGTCTCGGGTTCTCGCCCAACT
>BJHK01000020.1 GCA_014192425.1 Planctomycetia bacterium
GCTACGGGACGCTGCGGTTCATCAGAAACTGCACCAGCCAGAATAGACCGCTGAGCACGATGCAGGTCGTCACCGGCACATACATGCGGAATCCTTCCCGCTCGATCCGGATGTCGCCCGGCAGATTGCCGAGTGGGAATCGTGGCAGACCTTTCGGAGCAAACTTCCACCACAGTCCGAGGCCTACGGCAAGGAGCCCAGCCAGAATCAACAGATTACCGGGAGTCATATCGTTCAGAGCCTTTGAAGTGAGATTGAAACCTGTCAGGAGCCGAGCCAGGTGTGTTTCGACGAACCGCGGGGCACAATCGCCTTCTCGCCCGGGATCTCCCAGCGGACCGGAGGTTTTCCCCGGCTCGAGAAGAGACACGTTACCGAAGGCTCACCGTATCGAAAGGATAAATGCTAGCCCGGTCAATGGCACCTCCGCTCCGGACTCCCGGGCCGCTCCTCCCAAGGCTCAACAGTCGTTCATCAGCCGGAAGACCGTTGCGGTAGCGCCATTGACCGGGCTATCCTTCGCGACCTCGGGACGGAATATCCAGCCACAGAGCCTTCAAGGACAGATTCACATCCCGAATAAAAAACACGAGGGACCCTATCAGCGAGCACATGCACCCAACGAAGAGCACCACGATCACGCCTGCGATCTCGAGCCGCAGCAGAGCAGCGCAAAACAGCAGGCTGACGAGTACGGCAACGAGGAGCACGCTGAAGGCCGCCAGAGCAATGCTGGCCCGTAGGATCCTCGCCCGCTGGGAAAGAATTTCCAGCTTCGCGTAGCGGACCTCGAGTTGATCGTTTCCAGCGACGTCACACTCATCTGCGACCAGCCGCGCACGGTCAATGACTCGCGCAATCCTGTTGTTCATGCACAACAGCAGCAGCCCCACGCCCGAGATCAGAATAACCGGGCCAGTCGCCAGTTGCAGCGTAGGGATCAGCGATTCAAGTGAAACCAGATCTTGACCCATACTCGCACCGTGCATCTCGTGGGCCAGCTACCGAGGCAGGGCCGGGGTGCGCGTGCCTCAGATGGTTCTTCGGCCACGCAGTGGAACTCCGTTGGCAGACGCTCCGGGCGCTCACCGTAGGCCGCCTGCATTGCCCAGGCCGCTCCCATGTATTCGCGAAAGTGCGCGTCGATGCGTTGATCCGCCTCTAGTCTCATAAAATCGCAGGAATCCGCAGGTTTTAACGCCGCCCAAGCCCCCTAGCCCAAAGATTAGAAATGGCAAAATCCACATCTCCATCAACAACCCGAAAACCGCTGGCCCGATCGGCCGCCTGCCTGTCCAACCGCCTCCACGAACTGGTCTCGGCCTGTTTCAGTGGCCTCTGGATCACGACCGCCGAGCCGACCGAAGCCACCCGGCCCACAGTGGTGCTCGATGTCGACGCTCTGCTCGGGTCGCTGGTAGGCCAGTCGGAGAGCAACGTCCGGGCGGCCCTCAAGTTGGCCAACGTGATGGCTCCGTGTGTCTTGTTCGCCGACGAGATCGAGAAAACGCTGGCCGGGGCTACTTCATCGAAGCAGGCCCGGCCCGACGACACCAACTGGACCGGCGCCGAGATCAAGTCGTGCTGCAGGCTGGCGTCGCTATTGGACGTGCCGCTCGTTCAGGCCGCGCAGAACGTCGTACCCGTAGCTGTCACAGCGGGCGCCGTAACACAAGAGGTGGTCCCGAATCTGAAATAGTTCGGCCCGTCGCAGTCAATCAGAAGAATTCCAACACGGGCGTTGATCGACAGCCCGGCTTGTTTACAGCGTGTGCATCTTGGGCCAGGCACTCGCACGACCGTTGAGCACACGCGTCATTGGCCCAACAAGTCCTCGTGGTTACCTGCGCGTCCAATAGCGGAGCCTGACGCCGCACGCGCCAGTCACGGTCGAAAACAAGAGCAATACGCGCGCTTCTGCGTCGCCTGATTGACAATTTGCAATCGCGCGACTGTAGGCTTCGTTTGGGTTTTTGTCATTGGTCACCGCGTACCCGCCGGAAGAATCAATTGCTAACGCGAGAATGCAGTCAGCAGCGCAGCTCACTATACGCGTATCAGGCTGCTGCTTAGCTTCTTCGAAAGCCTTGGCCTGCGCTTTTTCGGGATCTTCCCAGCCATACGAATATCCGTATCTGCGCGTTTGCGGGGAGAAGGCAATCGCTCCGTAAAGTGGGTGCGCAGATCGCCTCTGCTCATTGATCACATCCCTTCGCTTGGTTCCATGACAAAAGCTGCACACGCCATTTCCGTTGCAGGAATCGCAGACGTGGTAAATTTTTCTCAGGAACGCTTGCTGAGAAAGTGCGCCGTACCCTTTGCAGCGAAGACAAGAACCGTTCGTGTCACAAAACAAGCAAACGCCCTTGCAATAGGCGATTACGTCTCTATCTTGCATGGCTCCGCAGTAAGGGCATGGCCGTGGCGCGGGGCCCCAAATGAGCTGATCGGAGATAAGGCGTTTGCATTCATAGCAAGGTTCGAGAGCCATCGGATATCTCCAGTTCAATGGAAGTCCAGTCCGGCAAGTCGCATCTCCGAGATTGTTTCCCACCGGAAGCGTAACTCGTCGGGCCGGGCTGGTTGATGACTGGTGCCTGCTTGGCCAGTCGTCGTGGGGAGTTCCCAGATCTGCGGCGCGGGTGAGCATCTGTATTCTCGGCGCAGACTGTCTCCGCATCCCAGCATTGATCGGCTCTTCGGGGCGACTGAGGTGGACCCCGGTTTTTGGGCGCCCTGATAAGGTGGATTTTCCCTGGCGGGAGGCACCCTATCAGGAGCAGGACGATGGCGGGGAAGCGACGCGTGTTTGGCGGCACGCGGAAGGTGCGGGAGCATTTCGGCATCAACCGAAAACGGGCTCAGCGGCTCATGCGGCTGCTGGGCCTCGAGGCAGCGGAGCCCAAGCGTTCGACAACGTGTTCGTCGAACGACTCTGGCGTACGATGAAGTACGAGGAGGTCTACCGGCGTGACGACGCCGATGGCTGCCAGGCGCTGGCCGCCACGCACATGGGCGTGCACCGCTGGCGTGCAAGGCCGCGGGGCTGCGCGACGCGGCGCGAACCGCCGCGAAACCAAAAAACGGAGAGGGCGGGATTCGAACCCGCGGTCCAGCTTTTGACCGGACACGTCTTTAGCAAAGACGCGCATTCGACCGCTCTGCCACCTCTCCGACGCCGGCCGGGCACGGTCATACCGGGGCCCGCCGAACGATTTCATTTTGAACGGCTGCCAGGCCGCCCGCAAGCCGCGGCCATATCCGGGCCGGTCTGGTGACATCCGCGCCGTAGTCGGTGCACCGGATCGCCGCAGCGGGCAGTCGTCGCCTTCAGTCGTCCGCCGTGACCACGGTGAAAAACTCGTCCGGCCGGCCCGGCGTCGGGAAGGCGAGCGGCGGCACCTGGCCGATGGCACGGCGCAGCTCCCGCTCCCAGCAGCCGCGGATCTCCACCAGGTCCGGATCGTCGGCCGACAGCCTCCGGTAGCGGCGGACGGCGAACTCGTCGGCGCCGTAGACGAGGAGGTCGATCGGCGGGCCCACGGCCACGTTCGACCGCATCGTCGAGTCGAGCGAGATGAGCGCGTACTTCACCGCCTGATCGAGTGTCGTCTCACCGTAGCGGACGCCGCGGTCGAGGATCGGCCGGCCGTACTTCGTCTCGCCGATCTGCAGGAACGGCGAGGCCCGCGTCGCCCGCAGCGGATTTCCCTGTGCGTAGATCATGTACAGCTGCGGCGGCTCGCCGCGGATCTGTCCGCCGACGATCAGGTTGACGGTGAAGGCGACGTTGTCCCGCTCCAGGTATTCCCGGTCGAGCGTTGCCACCTCGCGGACGTGACTGCCGACGCAGCGGGCGGCCTCGTACATCGTGGCCACGTCCGCCAGCCCCGCGCCGGTTTGAAATTCGTGCTGCAGCCGGGTCATCACCGACTGCGTCACCGACAGGCTGCCGCTGGAGAGGATCGTGAACATCCGCTCCCCCGGCACCGCGAAGTTGTGCATCTTGCGGCACACGCACACCTGGTCGATCCCCGAGTTCGTCCGCGAGTCGGAGGCGAGGACGAGTCCCTCGTGGGTGCGGATGCCGACGCAGTAGGTCATAAATGGAATCCGGGGTTGACTGTCAGTCGAGTGTGGCGCGCCGATTGCACGTGATCCGGTGACGGAGTCCAGCGTTCCAGACTACACTCAAAAAACCGCACGGAATAGACGTGCGACCAGGCCGGCTGCACGCCAACAGGGCAGCCCGTGCTCGGTTTGCGCGCAGGCAGGCGATCCGATGTCGAGCACCGAATCCGCACTCCAAGGCTCTTCCGCGGTGGGCGGACCGTTCTCCGGATACGAGCCTGGTCTCGCCTACGACGAGATGATCGCGCCCGGGGGCGGCCCACGGGATCACTACCGGCCGCTGTACGACCGGCTGCGCGGGCTCGATGCCGAGGACCTGCGGCGGCGCAAGGCGATGACCGACCTTTCGATGCGGCAGGACGGCGTCGGTTTCACCGTCTACCGGGCCGAGGAGGGGATCGAGCGGGTCTGGCCGATGGATCCGGTGCCGCGGATCATTCCCGCCTCCGAGTGGCGGCAGATCGAGGCCGGCCTCGTGCAGCGGGTCACGGCCTTGAACCTGTTCCTCCATGACATCTACCACGACCAGCGCATCCTGCGCGACGGCGTCGTGCCGCCGTGGCTCGTCCTCCAGGGGACGTTCTTCCGGCGCGAGTTCGTCGGCGTCGAGGTGCCACGACGGATCTACGTCCACATCTGCGGCACCGACCTGATTCGCGACGCCGACGGCCGCTACCTCGTGCTGGAGGACAACGCCCGCACGCCGAGCGGCGTGAGCTACATGCTCCAGAACCGCAAGGTGCTCAAACGGGTCTTCCCCGCCCTGTTCAACGACTACGACGTCCTCCCCAACGACGACTACCCCGCTGCCCTGCTCGACGTCCTGCAGTACATCGCCCCGGCCACCTCCAACCAGCCGACCGCCGTCCTCCTCAGTCCGGGCATGTACAACTCGGCCTATTTCGAGCACAGCTTCCTCGCCCAGCGCATGGGGATCGAACTCGTCGAGGGCCGCGACCTGTTCATCGACAACAACCGGGTGTTCATGCGAACAACCCGCGGACCGCGGCAGGTTGACGTCATCTACCGGCGGATCGACGACGACTTTCTCGATCCGCTCACCTTCCGCCGCGACAGTGCGCTGGGCGTGCCCGGGCTGGTGAACGCCTACCGGGCCGGCACCGTGGCCCTCGCCAATTGCATCGGCACCGGCATCGCCGACGACAAGGGCATCTACCCGTTCGTGCCGGCGATGATCCGCTACTACCTCGACCAGGATCCGATCCTGGAGAACGTCGAGACCTTCCGCCCCGAGATCTCCGCCGAGCGCGACCACGTGCTCGCCAACCTCCAGTCGCTCGTCGTCAAGCGGGTCAACGAGTCGGGGGGCTACGGCATGCTGATCGGGCCGGCGTCGACGCAGGCCCAGCGGGACGAGTTCCGGGAGCTCATCAAAGCCGATCCGCGCGACTTCATCGCCCAGCCGACGATCCAGCTCTCCACCCACCCAACTCTCGTCGACGGCCGGCTGGAGGGGCGGCACGTCGACCTGCGGCCGTTCATCCTCTGCGGCGAACGGACCGTGGTCACGCCCGGAGGCCTGACCCGCGTCGCCCTTCCGAAGGGGAGCCTCGTCGTCAACAGTTCGCAGGGCGGCGGCAGCAAGGACACCTGGGTGCTGGCCGAGGACCGATCGGATCGGAGCGGAGCATGCTGAGCCGGGTCGCCGACGCGCTGTTCTGGATGAGCCGCTACCTGGAGCGGGCCGATCACGTCGCCCGGGCGGTGAACGTCACGTTCCAGCTCGACCTCGACCTCCACGGCGTCCTCGCCAATCCGGCGGAACTGGAGTGGAACGCGCTCGTGGCCCTGCTGCGCCAGCCCGCCCCGCCGGTCCGCTCGGGCGAGCACCCGGTGGCGGCCGTGCAGCGCTGGCTGCTCGTCGACACCGCCAACCCCGGCAGCGTGATGGGCTGCATGAACCGGGCCCGCAACAACGCCCGCAGCGTCCGCGGCACGCTCAGCCCGCAGATGTGGGGCGAGCTCAACAAGCTCCACTGGCGGCTCGGCGAGGCGGCCCAGCAGTTTCACGCCGTCGACTCGCCCCACGACTTCTGCGAGGAGATCCAGACGGGCGTGCTGCTGTTCACCGGCGCCAGCGAGGCGACGCTCGTCCACGACGAGGGCTGGCACTTCATCCAGCTCGGCCGCTACCTGGAGCGGGCCGACAAGACGCTGCGGATCCTCGACGCCAAGTTCGCGCTCCTCGAGCGGTCGGGCACGGTCGACCTGCCGATCAGCAACCTGCAGTGGGGCGCGGTTCTGAAGAACTGCGCCGCCTACGAGGCCTATCAGCGGCTGTACATCAGCCGTGTCGAGCCGGAGCGGGTGATCGAGTTTCTCCTCGCCAACGCCGACTTCCCGCATTCGGTGCGGTTCTGCCTCGGCCGCGCCATGCACTCACTGGCGGCGATCAGTGGCCGCACCGCCGACCGCTGCGACGACGACGTCTCGCGGGTCGTCGGCAGGCTGCACGGCGAACTCGCCTACCTCGATCCGGCGACGCTCGAGGGGGATCGGCTGCATGCCTTCCTCGGCGACGCCCAGGCCCGCTGCGCGCGGATCGCGCAGCTCCTCCAGCAGCAGTATTCGCTCCAGTGAACCGGCCGCGGCCCGGGAGGCAGGAACCATGATCCTCGAGGTCCAGCACGAGACGACGTTCTCCTATGCCCAGCCGGTCCGTGAGTGGCTCTGTGAACTGCGCATGGAGCCGGCCAGCGACCGTGGCCAGCGTTGCCATTCGTTCCGCATCTCGACCGGCCTGGCCCACCCCCTGGCCACCTACCGGGACGGCTTCGGCAACGTCGTCCATCACTTCAACCTCCTCGCCCCGCCGCCGCGGGTGCGGATCCTGGCCGCGAGCGTCGTGGAGACTGAGGATGCCGCGATCGGCCCGGTCGCCAGCCAGGTGGAGTTTCCCGAGTCGGGCCCGCTCGGCTGGGAGCTACCCCTCGACACGCTCGACTACCTCGCCCTGCGCGGGCCGGTGCGGCGGACGCCGCTGCTCGAGCCGGTCCGGACCGCGCTGGCGCCGCGGCCGCGGACACGGGTCGGGATCTGGGTCTGCCAGGTGGCCGAGCACATTCGCAGCCAGTTCGAGTACGCCCGCGACGTGACCGACGCCTCGTCGCCGATCGACCACATCCTCACCCGCGGCAAGGGCGTGTGCCAGGACTTCACGCACGTCATGATTGCGATCCTCAGGTCGTGGGGCGTGCCGGCCCGCTACGTCAGCGGCTCCATCCACCGCCCCAACCGCGAGTCGCAGAGCCATGCCTGGTGCGAGGTCTGGCTGCCGGACATCGGCTGGTCGGGATTCGATCCCACCAACGGCTGCCCGATCGGCGGCGGCTTCGTGAAGACGGCGGTGGGCCGCGACTTCAGCGACGTTCCTCCCAACAAGGGGACCTACGTCGGGTCGGGTGCCGAGCGGATCGAGGTCCGCGTCGCGACCCGGACGCTCGACCGGCTGCCGTCGCTCGACTGGCACGCCGACCTGGCGCCGCTCGACGCCCCCGTCCAGACCGTGGTCTACACCGCAGTCCACGCCGTGAACGACGAGGCCAACGGCGAGCAGCAGCAGTGAGGGCAGGCGTCAGGCGAGGAACTCGTCGATGACGCGGCCGTGGACGTCGGTGAGGCGAAAGTCCCGCCCCGCGTGCCGGAACGTGAGCCGCGTGTGGTCGAGGCCGAGCAGATGGAGCAGCGTCGCATGCAGGTCGTGGACGTGCACCGGCTTGTCCACGGCCTTGAAGCCGAACTCATCGGTCGCACCGTAGGCACTGCCCGCCTTCACGCCGCCCCCGGCCATCCAGACCGTGAAGCCGTGGTGGTTGTGGTCGCGGCCGCGGCCGTCGCCGCCGACGTCGTTGGCCAGCTCGGCCACGGGCGTTCGGCCGAACTCGCCCCCCCAGAGCACGAGCGTGCTCTCCAGCAGTCCCAGGGCCACGAGGTCGTCGAGGAGCGCGCCGATCGGGCCGTCGGCCTCGCCGGCGAGTTTTCGGTGATTCTTCTCCAGGTTGCCATGACTGTCCCAGGGCTGGCCTTCGCCGTGCCAGACCTGCACGTAGCGGACGCCGCGCTCGACGAGCCGGCGGGCGAGGAGCAGCTGGCGGCCATGGGGCGTGTCGCCGTAGCGGGCGCGGACGTGGGCCGGCTCGCGGGACAGATCGAAGGCCTCGGAGGCGTCGGCCTGCATCCGCCAGGCGAGTTCCATCGTCCGCAGCCGGGCCTCGAGGGCGGCGGCACCGGCCCGGGCTGCGGCATGTCGGCGGTCGAGCGCGAGCGTCAGGTCGAAGCCACGCCGCTGCACGGCCGGGTCGAGCAGCGGGTGGCGGACATGCTCGATGAGCTCCGCGCCCCCCGCCTGCTTCGTGTCGATGTAGGTCGCCTGAAAGGCGCCGGGGAGGAAGCCGCTCTGCCAGTTTTCCGTCGCCTTCACCGGATAGCCGCCCGGGCACATGGCGACGAAGCCGGGCAGGTTCTGGTTCTCCGAGCCGAGGCCGTAGGTGACCCAGGCGCCGACGCTCGGCCGCGGCAGGCGGCCGTCGCCGCAGTTCATCAGCAACAGCGAGGGCTCGTGGTTCGGCACCTCCGCGTGCATCGACCGCACCACGAGCAGGCGGTCGGCATGCCGGGCGACCTGCGGGAAGAGCTCGCTCACCGGCAGGCCGCTCTGGCCGTGCTGCGCGAAGCGGAATGGGCTGGGGAGCACCGTGCCGGTACGGCGCTCGGTCTTGAGGCTCGCCGGAAGCTCACGGCCGGCGAGCGTCTCCAGGACCGGCTTGGGATCGAACGTGTCGATGTGGCTGGGCCCGCCGTTGGCGAAGATGTGGATCAGCGCCTTGGCCCGCGGCGCGAAGTGCGGGGGACGGACATCGAGCGACGTCGGCACCTGCTCCGCGCGTGCGGGTCGGTGCCGTGACGCCAGCATCGTCATGGCACCGAGCCAGCCCATGCCCGTGCCGGCCCGGCGCAGGATTGCACGGCGCGGGACGCCCGTGCCGTCGTCGTCGGCCGCCGCGATCAGACGGTCGTGGATCATGGGTTCACTCCCCACAGGCAGGCTCGGTCAGTCCACATATTCGAACTCCGCCGTGGCCAGGACCGCCTGGGCGAGCCGCTCCCAGGGGCCGAACCGGGACGCGGCCTCGGTGCCCTCGCGGGCCAGCCAAGCATGGGCCAGGGCCAGTTCGCTGGCGTCGGGGTCGCGGCCGAGCGCGTCGCGCCACAGCCAGGTGATCCGCGGGCCATCGTCGGCCCCGGCCTGCTGCCGCGTGCGGGCGGCGAGGCCGCGGGCCGCCTCGACCACCAGGGGCGCGTTGAGCACCGCCAGCGACTGCTGCGGTACGACCGTCCGGCGGCGCACGTGGGTGCAGAAATCGGGGGACGCGATGTCGAACGTGCGCATCAGCCCCGGGAGAAACTGCCGGTCGACGGCGAGGTAAATCGTGCGGCGCGTCGCGGCGGCGTCTGCAGCGGGCTCGAGCCCCGGGCCGCCGCGCCGGGCGACGTCGAGGGTGCCTGCGGCGGCGAGCAGGCTGTCGCGCCACGGCTCCCAGTCGAGCCGGCGACCATTCGCCCGGCCGAAGAGCCTGTTGTCGGGATCGGCTTCGGCATGCCGTGCATCTCTGGCGCTCGACTGGCGCCACGAGCGGCTGGTGACGATCTCCCGGTGCAGCCAGCGCAGGCTGAAGCGGCCCTCATCGACGAACCGGCGGGCGAGATCGTCGAGCAGGAGTGCATTCGTGGGTGGATCGCCGCGCAGCCCGAAATCCCCCGGCGTGTCGACGAGCCCGCGGCCGAAGTGATGCGTCCAGACCCAGTTGACGAGGACGCGCGGCGTGAGCGGGTTGTCGGCGGCGACGATCGCCCGCGCCAGTTCCAGCCGCCCGCTCGACGTGCGCGGCAGCGGCGTGCCACCGAGGAGCCGGGGCAGCCGGCGCTCGACCGTCGGGCCGCGGCGACCAGGATCACCGCGCAGGAAGACGGGGCTGTCGGTCAACGTTTCCTTGTCCACGACCGCCATGGCCCGCGGCGGCCCCCCCGCCGCATCCGCCTCGTGTGCTGCCACGGCAGCCCGGGCCTTCGTCAGTTGATTCCGCTCGGTCTGGCGCAGCACGCGCTCGGCGTCCGCGAGCCGGGGCACGAACGGCGTGCCGGGTTCGCCGAGGACCTGCCGCAGCGCGGCGACCGGCGCCGGCTCGTCGTCTCCAGCCGCCTGGCCGCCGGCCCACATCGGGGCGACGCGGAGGGCGAGCCGGGCGTAAAGGGTGGCGAGTTCACGGATGGTCCGTGGCCGTTCGCCCGAAATGGCCTCGATGACGAGCGGATTCGCACGCCGTGATTCCTCGGTCGCTGCCTGGTCGTGGAGCCATGCCTCCAGGCGCGGGGCGAGATCCGACCCTGCTCCGGGATGAACGGCCGCCTTCCATGCACCGAGCACCGGGTCGTCGGCAGCGGCCTCGTCGAGCAGGCGGCGCAGGCGATCGACGATCAACCCCTGGAACTCGTAGCCATCGGCGAGCCGGGGCAGGCGGCCATCGGCACTGGGGGGCCGCGGAACGGCGTGCTCCTCCAGATAGTCGGCCGCATGTGCCAGCGCCTCGCGGGTCACACGTTCCCGGATGCTCTCCAGGTGTCGCGTGACCGCCGCCGAGAGCGTCGCATGGCGGGCCATGAAGGCATCGCCCGTCGGCCCGGGATCGGGGGCGCCGATGATCGGCAGCTCCGCCGGCGGCGTGGTGCTGGCGAAGACGCCGTGGAGCCCGTAGTAGTCGTCGGCGCCGATCGGCTCGTATTTGTGGTCGTGGCAGCGGGCGCAGGTCACCGTCAGTCCCATCAGTCCCCGGGTGACGACGTCGATCGCGTCGTCGATGCGGTCGTGCTCGCGGAGCGCCCGGCCCACCGTGAGAAACCCGAGGGCGGCGAGGTCCGCGCGGTCGACGGGAAACGACGGCGTGCCCGCCTGCAGGCAGTGGTCGGCGGCGAGCTGGAGTGTGATGAACTGGTCGAGCGGCCGGTCGGCCGCCAGGCTCGCCACGACCCAGTCGCGGTACGTCCAGGCGAACGGGTACTTCGGCTTCAGCACCTGGTCGCCGATGTACCCGGGCGAATCGGCGTAGCGGGCGATGTCCAGCCATTTGCGGGCCCAGTGCTCGGCGGCCTCGGGGGATGAGAGGAGCCGGTCCACGAGCGCCTGGTATGCCGCATCGGTCGGCGCGGCGACGAACTGCTCGACCTCGGCTGCGGGCGGCGGAAGCCCGGTGAGGTCGAACCACAGCCGGCGCACGAGCACCCGCGGCGCAGCGTCGGCGGCCGGCTCGAGTCCGGCCTCCGCGAGCCCGGCGGCGATGAACCGGTCGATGCGGCCGGCGCTCCACCGGGACGCGGGCGGCTCGTGCCGCTCGGGCGGACGGAACGCCCAGTGCTCGCGCAGGGCGCGTGCGCGCCGCTCCTGCATCACTTCCACCGCCGTCAGGGCGGCCGGCGGGGGAGCGCCGGAGGAATCGCCCCAGGAAGCGCCCGCGGCCACCCAGCCTTCGATCGCTGCGATCTCGTCGGCCGACAGCCGGCCATCGGGGGGCATCTCCAGGCCCGCCTCATGCCTGACGGCGGCGACGAGCCTGCTCTGGCCGGGGTCTCCGGGCACGAGCACGGGCCCCGAGTCGCTGCCGGCGAGCATGGCGGCCCGGCTGTCGAGCCGCAGGCCCGCCTCGGCGACCTTGTCGCCGTGGCACTTCTGGCAGCGGGCCACGAGGAGCGGCCGGACGTGACGTTCGAAGTGGTCTGCTGCGTCGCGGTCGGATTCGGCCGCGAGCGTGCCCCCCGCCCTGACGGCAAATGCCGCCAGGGCGAGCCCGGCGGACCAGCAGAGCCGGCCGCGGGGCCGACGTGTTCCGTGTGGCGTGATCAGGAGACTCATGCGTCAGTACTCGAAGGCTGTCCGGCGATCGCGTCCCTACGCGATGACGTCGCTGATCACGGTGCCGCCGACGTCGGTGAGGCGGAAGTCGCGGCCGTTGTGCCGGTAGGTGAGTTTCTCGTGGTCGATGCCGAGCAGATGCAGGATCGTGGCGTGGAGGTCGTTGACGCCCACCTTCTTCTCGACGGCCTTGTAGCCGAAATCGTCCGTGGCGCCGTAATGGAAGCCCCCCTTCACGCCGCCGCCGGCCATCCAGATGGTGAAGCCGTTGGGGTTGTGGTCGCGTCCCTTGCCCCCCTGCGAGTCGCTGGTCCGGCCGAACTCGCCCCCCCAGACGACGAGCGTGTCGTCGAGCAGGCCGCGGGCCTCGAGGTCAGCCAGGAGCGCGGCCGCCGGACGGTCGGTCGCCGCGCCGCAGGCGCGATGGTTCTTTTCGATATTGTCGTGGCCGTCCCAGGGAACGTCGGGCACGGAGCCATCCCCGCCTGCGGACCTGCCGGCGAAGACCTGGATGAACCGCACACCGCGTTCGATCAACCGCCGGGCGGTGAGGCACTGTCGGGCCATCACCTGGCAGTCCTTGTCGGCCGTGCCGTAGAGATCGTGGACATGATTCGGCTCCTGGGTGAGGTCAAACGCCTCGGGTGCGGCGACCTGCATCCGATAGGCGAGCTCGAAACTGGCGAGCCGCGCGGCCAGATCGGCCTGGGTGGTCCGTTCGGCGGCATGCGCCGCATTGAGCTTGGAGAGGACGTCGAGCTCCTCCCGCTGCCGCTCGGCCGTCAGGCCGGTGCGGCGGCTGAGATGGTCGATCCGCAGGCCGGGATTCAGGCTGATCGCCTGATGGCTGCGCGGCAGAAAGCCGGACGACCAGATCTGGTCGTCACCGCGCGGGCGGGAGTCGTCGTGCATGACCACGAAACTCGGCAGGTCGTCGGCGAGCGATCCCAGGCCGTAGTCGAGCCAGGCTCCGAGGCTCGGCATTCCCGGCCGGCTGAAGCCCGACATCAGCTCCATCGCGGCGGGGGCGTGGTTGTTGGCCCGCACGTGGCAGGAGTGGATGAACGTCATCCGATCGACGTGTCGGGCGAGGTGGGGCATGATCTCGCTCACCCAACTGCCCGACTCGCCATGCTGCGCCCACTTGAACGGGCTGGCGAGGCAGGTGCCGCTGGTGCCGAAGAAACCGGTCTGCTTGTCGGCCCCAGGGAGCGGCTGGCCGTTGCGTGCCTGCAGTTCCGGCTTGTAGTCCCAGGTGTCCATGTGCGATGGAGCGCCGGGCATGAACAGCCAGATGACTCGTCGGGCCCGGGGCGCGAAGTGCGGAAGCGCCGTCGCGGCGGCCTGCCCCTGGCCGCCGAGCAGCGTCGCCAGCGCGAGTCCGCCGAAGCCCTGGCCGACGTCGCGGAGAAACCGACGACGCGGGGGAAGGGCGAGTTCGCCGATGCCTGCCGGCTGCATGGGATGACCCTCAATCGACATAGATGAATTCGTTCGTGCAGAGAATGATCTGGCAGACGTCGGCCAGCGCGGCCGTCCGTTTGCCCGCGTCTCCCGCCGCCTGCTCCTGACGGGTGGCCAACAGGGTGCCGAGTGTGTCGCGCTCCGTGGCCGTCGCCGGCCTGCCCAGCGCGATCGTCGTCGCGGCGTCGAGCAGGTGCGCCGCCGTGCCGGTCCCGGCCGCCTTCTGGGCCCGGGCGGCGAGCCCCTCCGCAGCCGAGCGAACGAAGGGGGAGTTCATCATCGTCAGCGACTGTGTCGGCACCGTGGCCACGCCCCGCGCCCCGATCGGCTGCAACGGCTCCGGCTGATCGAAGAGACGCATGAAGGGGATCGGGGCGCTCCGCTTGACCCGCAGGTAGATGCTCCGTCGCGGCTGGTTGCCGTCCCCGACGCTCGGCCCGTGCATCGTGGTCTGCAGTTTGCCCGACACCGCCAGCAGGGAATCGCGGATCGCCTCGGCCTCGAGCCGCACCGGCCGCCGCTGCCAGAGGAGCAGATTGTCCGGATCGGCGTTGCGATTGGCAGCGGTGACGAGTCCTGCCTGCCGGTAGGTGGCGCTCGTCACGATCAGGCGATGGAGTTTCTTCAGCGACCAGCCCTCGTGCACGAGCCGGCCGGCCAGCCATTCGAGCAACTCTGGATGGCTGGGCTTGTCACCCTGGCTGCCGAGGTCGTTCGGCGTGGAGACGATGCCGCGGCCGAAGTGGTGATGCCAGAGCCTGTTGGCCATCACCCGGGCCACGAGCGGACCCGCGCCGCGCGTGGTGTCGGTGAGCCAGTCCGTCAGGCCGAGCCGCGAATCCCTGTCCGGTTTGCCGGTGCCGGCGAGCAGGGGCTGCTCGGCCTCATCGGTCTCGATCGTGGCGCGGATGAAGCCGGGGTCGATCTTTCCCTGCTTGCGGCCCACCTCGCCGCGGGCGAGAAGGAAGACGTCGTTGCTGCCGGGTTTCACCCCCTGCGAGTTGCCGCTGATGACCCATGCACCGTTGACGGCCCGGTACAGGGTCACGAGCGCCGGCTTCGGCTTTCGGGCCTCGACGGCCTCGAGAGCCGCGATCGTCTCGTCAGCCTTGGCATCGGCCCGTCGATACCAGGGCATGAGATCCCGCCAGATGGCGTCGTCGGTCTCGACCTTCTTGCCCGCGGCGGCCGCGGCGGTCGCCAGGGCGACGACCTCGTCCGCCGCCTGCGAGACCGCGTCCCCATCGACCGCCGGTGTGCCGTCAATGGCGGCGGCCGCGACCCGAAACCGGCCGAGGCCGTGCTGCCCGCCCTCGAAGAACAGTTCGACGGTGAGTTCCGTGCCCCCCTCGAAGCCGAGTGGCTTGTCGAACTGGAACACGACGGCATGATCCCGCCCGGTCTGGTCGCCGATCGCCCAGCCGGTGGCCGGGTCCTGATCCACCGCTCCGGCCGCTGGAAACCCCTCGGCGGCGGCCGTCGCCGCCACGGCGGCGAGCACCGGGTTGATCGGCTGGCGATCCTTCGCGGGCACGAGCGGCTTGGCGGTCACGGCGATGCGCGACAGCCGGAAGCCGCCGTCCTTCGCGGTGCCCGGTCCGGTACGCGGCGTGGCGGTGCCCGAGAGCGGCTCGAGCCGGAGTGCCGTCAGGCCTTGGGCGCGGGTGTGGAACACCGCCCGGTACGAATCGTCCGCCTCCAGCTTGCCCGTCGCGGTGACGACGGCGTCGTTGCCGGCCGAGAGCGTCGCCTTCTTGCCCTTCACCTCGCGCGGGAGCAGCCAGCGCAACTGGCCGGGCGACCGGGCCGCCACGGTGGCCTCGAGACCGGGCAGGGCGGCGGCAAACGACTCCCGCCGCAGCGTGTCCACGGCCGCCGCGAACGGTGTGCGTTCCTTTTGCCAGGCCTCGAGGGCCCGGGCCGTCGCGGCGGGGTCCGGGTCCATCGCCTTGTCGGCCTGCACGGCGTTCCGCAGGCAGGCAAGGAGGGCGTAGTAGTCACGTTGTCTGATCGGATCGTACTTGTGGTCATGGCAGCGGGCGCACCCGATCGTCATGCCGAGTGCCGCTGCGCCGAGCGTCGTCGCCATGTCGTCGAGCTGGTCGTAGCGGATCGGCTCGATCGTCTTGGCCGTGACCTGGTTCGGATAGGGCCCGGCGACGAGCAGGCCGGTCGCCGCCGCCGCCTGCACGTCATCCGGGCGGAGCAGGTCGCCGGCGACCTGCAGCCGGAGGAACTCGTCGTAGGGCATGTCGGCGTTGAGTGCCCGAATGACGAAGTCGCGGTAGTGGTAGGCATTGCCCCGGTCATTGTCGAACTCGTAGCCGCCGCTTTCGCCGTAGCGGACGACGTCCAGCCAGTGCCGGGCCCAGCGCTCGCCGAACTGCGGGCTGGCCAGCAGCCGATCGACGACCTTGTCGTAGGCGTCGGGGCTCGCATCGGCGAGGAACGCCTGCAGCTCCTCGGGCGTCGGCGGCAGGCCGACGAGATCGAACGTCACGCGGCGGAGAAGCGTCGCCCGCGACGCCTCGGCGTTGGGGACGACGCCGGCCGCCTCCTGACGGGCGCGAATGAAGCGGTCGATGTTGTTCCGCACCCAGGCCATGTCCGTGACCGGTGGCGTCGCGACGTCCGCGAGGCGGCGATACGACCAGTGGTTGCGCCCCGCCGCCACGTCGATCTTCCGGGAATCGACCGTGGCCGCCGGACCGGTCCGCGGGTCGGGCGCACCCATCTCGAACCAGGTCGTGAAATCGGCGATCACGCCCTCGGGCATCCTGCCTTCCGGGGGCATTTCCATCCCGTTGTGGGCAATGGCATCGAGCAGCAGGCTCTTCTCCTTATCGCCCGGCACGATCGCCGGTCCGCTCTCTCCCCCCTTGAGCATGCCGTCGCGGGTGTCGAGGAGCAGTTCCGCCTTCAGCCGGCCCGCGGCCTGAGCCTCGGCCGAATGGCACTGGTAGCACTTGGCGACGAGGACGGGACGGATCTTGGACTCGAAAAACGAAATCCCCTCGGGCGTGGCCTCGGCGGCGTTCGCCCGGCTGAGGATGCCCGCGACTGCCAAGTGGGACAAGACGACCGCGAGGCCGTAGATGACGGCCTGTGTCAGGACTGCACTCAGCACCCTGACGCGGGCTCGGCTTGCCGAAGGACGCCGATCGCGCTCACGCCATGCGTCGCGCATGATCCTTGAGCCTCTTCGTGGAACGGTTCAGGCCGAAAGCCGGCTGTCACCGGGGAGATCATCGACCGGGTCCACGGCGGATTTTCCATCCAATCGCGGGCGGAAGCACTCCAACACCGAGAACAACTTTAGCGTGCTCCGGCGGCAATGCGAGTATTGCCGCTCGTCCTTGAGTGCGGCCCGCTGCGCCACCGCGACACATGGTGGACGTGGACCATGCCGAACTTGCCATCCCATGAGCATGGAGATAGCATGGATACATGCAAAAGATACAGATTCTCTTCCCGGACCCTGTCATGGCACGGTTGCGGGCCGTTGCCCGGGAGCAGGACCGGCCGGTGAGCGAGCTGGTCCGTCGCGCTGTCGACCGCCTACTCGAACAAATGCCTGTCACGCCGTCGCAGCGGCCGGCAGCCTTTCCAACCTTTCGTGGCGGTGGCGTTCTCGTCGATGCCGGGGAGTTGCGCGAGGTGCTGCACGGCCACGATGATGACCCACTTCCCGACGCAAGGCACGACGCCCCGCTGGCATGACCGCGATGAAGAGCCTCGATACCAACATCCTTCTGTACGCCGCCGACGAGGACTGTCGCGAACACGCCGCCGCGATCGGCCTCGTCAACGAAGCGCTACGGTCGCCCGCGGACTGGCTGCTGTCCGACCAGGTGCTGTTCGAGCTGTACGCCGGACTGCGGCATCCGCGGGTCTTCGCCAGGCCGCTGTCGGCCGTCGAGGCGGCCCGCAGGGTCGCGTTCCTGCGCCAGGAATCGGGGTTTGCCTTCTGTTGTCATGAACTGCGATCGTGGCCGACGATTCATGCAGCCTTGGCCACGCCGACGTTTCCGCGGCGGCGGACCCATGACCTCGTCCTCGCCGTCACGCTACGCAGCCATGGCGTGAAGGAGTTCTACACTCGCAACGTCGCCGATTTCCGAACCGCGGGGTTCGAATCAGTCGTGAACCCAATCGACTGATGGATGACCGCTCATGCCAACAGACCCGATCTGCGGGATGACCGTCTCGGAAACGAGCGCCCACACGGCGGTCCGCGACGGCACGACCTTCTATTTTTGCAGCGCCGGGTGCCTGCGGACGTTTCGTGACGGCCCGCTGGCCGCAGCGCCGGCCGACGCCGGCTGCTGTGGCGGCTCGACCGCCCGTGCCGACCGCCCCGCGCCGAGTGATCCGCGGGCCGTCTACACCTGCCCGATGCACCCCGAGGTCGAACAGATCGGCCCCGGCACCTGCCCCTCTTGCGGCATGGACCTCGAGCCGAAGGACATCACAGCCGCCGGCGCCGGCGATGACGGAGAGCTCCGCGGCATGGTCCGGCGGTTCATCTGGGCCGCGGTGCTGACGGTTCCCCTGTTCCTGCTGGCGATGCTGCCGATGGTCGGACTGCCGGTCGATCGCTGGCTCGGCGGCACGGCCCACGCCTGGCTGCAGCTCGTGCTGGCGACGCCGGTCGTGTTCTGGGCCGGCTGGCCCTGCTTCGACCGCGGCATCCGCGGGCTCGTGGCGGGCCGCCCCTCGATGTTCTCGCTCGTCGCCCTCGGCACCGGCGCCGCCTACCTCGCCAGCCTCGTGGCCTTGCTCGCGCCGGCATCGCTGCCGGCCGAGGTGCAGCACCACGGTGCGGTGCCGCTGTTCTTCGAGGCCGCCGCGGTGATCGTCACGCTCGTGCTCCTCGGGCAGGTGCTGGAGATGAAGGCCCGGCGCCGGACCGGGGACGCGATCCGCGAGCTCCTGGCGCTTGCCCCGCAGCAGGCCCGGGTCATCCGGGACGGCGTCGAGAGCGACGTGCCGCTCGCCGACGTTCGCGCGGGCGACATCCTGCGCGTCCGGCCCGGCGAGCAGGTGCCCGTGGACGGTCGCGTCACCGAGGGGCGGACCACGGTCGAGGAATCGATGCTCACCGGCGAGCCGCTGCCGGTCGGCAAGCAGCCGGGGGACACCGTGATCGGCGGGACGCTCAACCAGGCCGGCTCGTTCCTGATGGTCGCCGACAAGGTCGGGCAGGAGACAATGCTCGCCCGGATCGTCGCCCTGGTCGCCGTCGCCCAGCGCAGCCGGGCGCCGATCCAGCAACTGGCCGACCGTGTGGCGGCCTGGTTCGTGCCGGCCGTGCTCGGCTGCGCGATCGTCACGTTCGTCGTCTGGATGCTGGTCGGGCCGTCCCCCGCCCTGGCGCTGGCCAACGCGGTGGCCGTGCTGATCATCGCCTGTCCCTGCGCCCTCGGCCTGGCGACGCCGATGTCGATCACGGTCGGCATCGGACGCGGTGCGCGGGAAGGGGTGCTGGTGCGAAACGCCGATGTGCTCCAGGCCCTCGAACGTGTCGACACGCTCGTCGTCGACAAGACTGGGACGCTGACCGCCGGGCGGCCGGCGCTCACCGAGTGCCTCCCTGCCGAGGGATGCTCAGCGGCCGACCTGCTGGCCACCGTGGCGGCGCTCGAGCGCCACAGCGAGCATCCGCTCGGCAGGGCGTTCGTGGCGGCGGCGGCCGAGGGCGGCCTGAAGCCGCCGCTGGTCCTCGACTTCGAGGCGGTTCCCGGGTCGGGCGTGCGCGGAAGCGTGGCGGGGCGGCCGGTGCTCGTCGGCCGGCCGGCATGGATCGCCGCCACTGTCGGGCCGGCGCCTGAGGCGGCAGCCGCGAAGACCGCCGCGCTCGCCGTGGTCGGCTGCACCGTGATCCACGTCGCCGTCTCCGGCCGCTACGCCGGCCTGCTCGCCGTCTCCGATCCGATCAAGGAGACGACGGCGGAGGCCATCCGCCGGCTGCACGCGCTCGGGCTGCGGATCCGGATGCTCACCGGCGACGACGAGCGGACGGCCCGCGGCGTCGCCGGCCGGCTCGGCATCGACGACGTCGAGGCGGGGCTCGGACCGGCCGCGAAGCACGAGCGGATCGTGGCTCTCCGCGCCGCGGGGCACCGGGTGGCGATGGCGGGGGACGGGATCAACGACGGCCCGGCGCTGGCCGCGGCGGACGTCGGGATCGCGATGGGCACCGGCAGCGACGTGGCCATCGAATCGGCCGGCATCACGCTCGTGAAGGGGGACCTGCGCGGGATCGTGAAGGCTCTGCTCTTGAGCCGGGCCACGATGCGCAACATCCGCCAGAACCTGTTCTTCGCCTTCGCCTACAACGCTCTCGGCATCCCGCTCGCCGCGGGCGTGCTCTATCCGTTCTCGTCCCACCTCCTCCTCGACCCGATGATCGCCGCCGCAGCCATGAGCCTGTCGTCGGTGTCGGTCGTGGCCAACGCCCTGCGGCTCCGGTTCGTGAGCCTGGAGCGGAGGGACTGAGATGGGGGACGGCGTGGAGGCGGACGTAACTGCCGGATCGCTGCGGTCGCGGCTCTGTCCGCCGCTCGCCACGGTCGAACACCATGCGGTCGTCGCATCGACGATGATCCGGGCACGGGAGATCGCCGCCGACCCCGCGGCGGCCCTGCCTGCGGCCGTGATCGCCGACCGGCAGACGCATGGCCGGGGTCGGCGCGGGGCCGGCTGGTGGCAGAGCCCCGACAGCCTCGCGGTGAGCCTCGTGCTCGCGGCCCGTGCCCCGGCGGTCGCCCCGCCGCCGACCTGGTCGCTGGCCTGCGGCGTGGCCCTCGCCGAGACGCTTCGCGACCTGCTTCCGGGCGTCGAGCCGACGGTCCGCTGGCCGAACGACGTCCACGTGGGTACGGCCAAACTCGCCGGCATCCTCGTGGAGACGACCGGCGCGGGCCGGGCGATATTCGGCATCGGCGTGAACACGGCCGGCAGCGCGGCCGACGCGCCCGAGCCGCTGCGCCGGCGGGTCGCCACGATTCCCGACATCACGGGCAGGCCGCTCGACCGGGCGACGCTGCTCGCCGCCTTCGTCCCCCGGTTGCTCGCGCTCCTCGCCGTGCTCGACGACGATCCAGCGATCCTGCCGGACCGCTACCGGTCGCTGTGCGGTCTGACCGGCCGCGAGGTGACGCTCCACGTCGGCGATCGGATCGACCGCGGCATCTGCCGCGGGATCGCCGTCGACGGTGGCCTGCTGCTCGACACGTCCGCCGGCCTGCGACATTTTCTCATCGGCAGCCTGACGGCGCCGGCGGACGTCTGGCCGGGAGATGCGGCCGGCCATGCGCCGCGCTGACCGGGGGCATCGCGCTGGCCGCAAGGAGATCGGTGCCAGCCACCAAATCTGGGTAAAATAGGGCGTCAAATACCCCACATTACCCAGATTTGGTGGCTGGCACCTTTTGGGCGACGACGCACACCTCGCGGCCCCCCGTGGAGAGTTGCCGGGCCCGGGCCGGGAACCCGAGGCCGCGCAGCCGGTCGAGCCAGCTGGAAAGCTCCGCGGCCCGCGACCAGTCGGGGAGTTTGAACGTGGCGATGATCCCGCGCGGCCGGACGCCCGGAGCGGCCACGATCCGCTCGATCGCCTCCAGCGTGCTCACGGGATCGATGTTCATGTCGGAGACGATCCAGTCGAAGCCGCGGTAGCCGCGCAGCTTCACGTCCCGCGACCGCATGCGCCAGTGCGTGAATCGCTCGTGACCGGCGACCCGGGGATCGATCGCCGCCGGGTCGATCCCCACCACCTCGAGGCCGGTCTCGAGCAGCCTCTGGCATGAGCCACCGGGGGCGGCACCGATCTCGCAGGCCCGCTGCCCGGGTTTCAATTCGATGCCAAACGTCGCGATCGCCTCGTCGAGCTTGAGCCAGGCCCGCGACACCTTGTCTTCGGGCAACGACCGCGGATAGAGGCCTCCCGGCCAGATGCCGGGCGGCGCCGCCGGCCGATGCCAGCCGATCCACCAGCGGTCGGGTGCATCGACGACGCAGTCGAGGACGAGCTGCCCGGGTGTCGCCGTGGCGGCGAGGTCGGCCGGCAGCCCGCAGGCGGCGAGCAGGTGCCCGCGGATCACGGCCACGTCGACGGCGAGCCGCGGGTCACGGCTCCAGACGTGGACGTTTTCCCAGGAGCACTCCCCAGCCCGCGCGATGACCAGCGCCATCCGCTCCGCGTCCGTCGCCGCCGTCACCTGCCCGAACGACCGGATCAGCGATCGGGCGAAGACGATGTCGGGGGCGAAGTCGTCCGCCGGATCACTGCCCGGCGCCAGCCGGAACGTGACCACGCCGCGCCGCCAGGCGCCGACCGTCGCTCCGGGAAGAACCGCCGGTAGTCGGGATTTCACCTCTCCCTCGGCGCCCCCCTGGCAGGAGACGAGGAGAAAGTCGCCGCGGGCGGAAGGCGGGCGGCCACGGGACGGCGAAAGATCCATGACGCAATCATGCCCGGGGCTGAAAACCGGACAAGGCCGGGCCACGATGGGGCCGTTACGGGGCCGCGGCCGGGCAAAAAATCAGGCCGGGCAAAAAATCAGGCCGGGCAAAAATCAGGCCGGGCAAAAAATCAGGCCGGGCAAAAATCAGGCCGGGCAAAAATCAGGCCGGGCAAAAATCAGGCCGGGCAAAAATCAGGCCGGCCCGGGCGCCCAAGGGCCCGGGCCGGCCTTTCTCGTCTGAACGTGGACGTCCCGAACTTGCGTCACGCGAGCGCGACGGTCTCGGAACGAAGGGCAGGCCGTCGAAACGGACTGCAGGCTCCCACGCATGGGAGCCCGGGCGGAGCACACCTTGGCGAAACGTCGTTTCGCCGTGCCGGAACAACCACGTCGGGCCGAGGCCCTCGATGATCATCCCGACGGATGGCTCAGCCGTGGCCCTTCTTCTTCTTGGCGACCTTCTTGGCAGCCTTCTTCTTCTTCTTGGCCATGGAACTGGCTCCTTCCCGTGAACACCCGGAAAGCATCTCACGGCCGATTCCCCGGGTGTTCCAAGGGGAAGCGACCGACGTTTCTCCATCGCGCGAGCTTGATCTCTCATGCCCGATCGACGTCGATGAAAGAGTTGTGAGGGATGACACCGAAAACTGTCAAGAGAAGTTCACGAAATTTTTTCGTGAATCCGCGGGTCCGGTCGGCCGGTCGTGCATCCCATCGGCGCGACCGTCACGCGCCGACCCCGTTCGTGATCGCGCGGCATGGTGCGTCGTCAGCGCCGCGGTGCGCGTGGTATTCTCCCTTCGCTGACCGGTCGCGGATATGATCGCATCCATATGAACGAACCTCGTGGTCCGCCATGTGTGGCGACCGCCGAGGCATGGTCGACCGGCACGGACAACGCGGGAGGGAGTGGACGGCACCCATGACTGCAACAGGCGAACAGAGGCGGGAGTCGAGGAGCCTGCGAACCGCCCGCCGCATGGCGGCCCTCGAGCCGTCGGCCACTCTGGCGATGGCCGCGCGGGCCCAGGCGATGGCGGCGGCCGGCACCGACGTCATCGACCTGTCAGTCGGTGAGCCGGACTTCCCCACGCCCGAGCACATCTGCCACGCCGCCGAGGCGGCGATCCGGGCCGGCCGCACCAAATACACCCCTGCCGCCGGGATTCCCGACCTGCGCAAGGCGGTCGCGGCCGACCACGCCCGACGAACCGGCCTGCCGGTGACGGCGGCCCAGGTCGTGATCTCCAACGGCGCCAAGCACTCGCTCCACAACGCCTTCACCGCGCTGCTCGACGAGGGGGACGAGGTGATCGTCCCGACCCCCTACTGGGTCAGTTACGCAGAACTGATCAAGCTCGCCGGCGCCCGCCCGGTGCTCATCGAGACCGATATCGGCGACGACTTCAAGCTCCGTCCGGAGGCCCTCCGGGCCGCCCTCACCCCCCGGACGCGGATGCTCCTCCTCTGCTCGCCGAGCAACCCGACAGGCGTGGTCTATTCGGCCGCGGAACTCGGGGCCCTGGCCGACGTTGCCATCGAGGCCGACCTGGCGGTGATCTCCGACGAGATCTACGACCAGCTCGTCTATGACGGCCGGCAGTCGGTCTCCTTCCCGACGCTGCGGCCCGGCCTCGCCGACCGCACGGTCGTCGTCGCCGGCGTCAGCAAGACCTATTCGATGACCGGCTGGCGGATCGGGTGGACGATCTGCCCCGAGCCGCTCGCCAAGGCGATCGGCAACCTGCAGAGCCAGGAGACGAGCAACCCGTGCAGCGTCAGCCAGCACGCGGCCCTGGCGGCGCTCACCGGCCCGCAGGATTGCGTCGGCTCGATGCTCACCGCCTTCCAGGCCCGGCGCGACCTGGTGGCCGGCCGGCTGCGGCGCATGCCCGGCGTGCGGATTCCCGACATCGGCGGCGCGTTCTACGCCTTCTTCGACATCCGCGCGCCGCTCGCCACGGCCCGGAGCCGGGGGATCGCCACGAGCATGCAGTGGTGCGAGGCGCTCCTGGAGCGGGAGCACGTTGCCCTCGTGGCCGGCAGCGCGTTCGGCGCGGAGGGGCACGTGCGGATGTCGTTCGCCGCGGCGGAGGCCAAGCTGAACGCCGGTCTCGACCGCATCGAACGGTTCCTCGCCGGCTGACCACCGGCCCGACGGCGCCCGGGAGGCCCCCGCGGATGCGAACCGACGCGATCGGCATCGTGCTGGCCGGCGGCAGGGCCCGGCGGCTGGGCGCCGCTGCACCGCCGGGGGGCAAGGCTGCTGTCCGGTTCCGGGGGCGGAGCTTCCTCGACATCGTGGTGGCGGCCGTCGCGGCTGAGACAGGCCGCGTGGTCGTCGTCGCCGCGCCGGGCCAAGAACTGCCGCCGCTGCCGCCCGGCGTGACGGTGGTCCGCGACACCCGCCCGGGGGGCGGGCCGCTGGCGGCGATCCGCGACGGCCTCCACGCCGCGATCCGTCTCGAGCCGCCGGCCGCGGTCGCCTTCGTCGCCTCGTGCGACCTACCGCTGGTGCGCCGCGCGGTGGTGCGGGCGATCCTCGACCGTCAGCGCATCAACCCGTTGGCATGGGTCGTGCCGCTCGTCGGAGGCCACCCGCAGCCGCTCGTGTCGGCGCTGCCCCTCGCCAGGCTCGTGCAGGTCGAGGAGCACCTCGCCGGGGAGCGGCACGACCTGCGCAGCCTGCTGGCGGCGCTCGCCGCCGCAGCGACCGACGCAGTCGAGTTTCTTCCCGGAAAGGATCTGGTGCGCGTCGATCCGGACCTGGAGTCGTTCCGCGACGTGGATACGGCGGAGGAACTGGCCCGCCTGTCCGACGAGGCCGGCCCGATCGATCCGGCAAACCCGCCTTCTGCCCGCTGAAGGGGTCCATCTATACTCCGCCCCCATGACGCGGAGACGTTCCCGATACGAGGACGCTGGCCCGAGCCGCCGGCGGCCCCGGCGCTGGGCGGTGTTCTCCCTCGCGTTTCTTGCCGTCGCGGCGGCGGCCGTCGCCGTGGCGCCGACCGTGGCGGTGCACACCGACCTGCGCGACCGCCCCCTGACCGCGGCGCTGGCGGGCATCGACGGCAGCGTGTCGAGCGGCGCGGCGATCTGGCGCTGGCGCGGCGGGATCGAATACCGGGACATCGTGCTCCGCGACCGGCAGGGACGGGCCGTGGCGATGGTGCCCCGGCTCGTCGTCGATCGCGGCCTGCTCGCGCTGGCGGCCGATCCGCACGACCTGGGGACGGTGCGGCTGATCGGCCCCGAGGTGCTGGTGGATGTCCGTGCCGGCGGCAGTTCGATCGAGGACATCCTGGCACCGTGGCTGGCCGGGGCCGCGGCGCGGCCGGCGCCGGCCTTCGAGATCGAACTCGTGGACGGCGCGGTCGAGGTGCGCGACACCGTGCGCGGCGAGGCCTGGCGGATCGCAGGGCTGATGGCGGCGGGCAGGTGTCGGCCCGACGCGCCGCTCGCCGGCTGGACGGTGGCTGGCCGGCTCGTGCGGGCCGCCGCGGGCACGGAGGCGGTCCCGGACTCGAGCCCGCCGCCCGCTGATGCCGAGATCCCGCGACTGGATCGGGGCACGGTCGCCGCCGGTGCCACGGCGATCCTCGCCAGCGCGGGGGGCTTTTCGTGTGCGGCCCCGGAGGGTGCCGACGGGGGCCGCCGGATCGCGGTCGCCGCCCACCGGCTGCCGCTCGGCTGGTCTGGCGTGCTGGCAACGCGGCTGGGACTCGCGCACTTCCTCGAGGGCACGGCCGACCTCCGTTGCGACGTCGTCGCCGCCGATCTGGAGACCCGGATCGCCGGGTCGCTCGTCGCCGCGGCGGTCACGGCCCGCGATGCCGCCACGGGGCGGGCGGTCGCAACGCTTGAGTCGTGCGACGTCCCGATCGATTGCTCGTTCGTCGGCGACCGGCTCGTCGTCCGCACGCTCGCGGCCACCTCCCCGCTCTTCCGGGCCGAAGCGTCGGGCCGGATCAGGCTGCCCCGCGCGGGCTCCTGGGCATGGGCCGACGGCCTCGTCGAGGAAGATTTCGCGGTCGCGGCCGCGATCGACCTCGCCGCGCTGTCGCGGTCGCTTGCCGGCGGGCTGGCCGTGCGGCCCGATGTCCGCGTCACCGCTGGTCAACTTCACCTCGCGGCCACCTCGCGGCCGGACGGCGACGACCGGGTGCTCGAATTGCGGCTCGCATCCCGCGATCTGGCCGCCGTGCAGAGCCTCGTCGCCGCTGCTGCGAATGCCGACGCGCCCGGCGCGGTCCGGGAACGCACGCTCCGCTGGAAGGAGCCGTTCAGCGGCTGGATCCGCGGCCGCCGGGGGCCCGGTCAGGGCGATCGGCTGCGGATCGAGGATGCGCGGCTGACGTCGCGGGCCGCCGAGGTCTCTCTGGCCGGCGACGCCCAGGCGGCGACGCTCACGTGGACGCTCGACCTCGACGGGCTGGTCGCCGAAGCGGCCGAACTGCTCGACCTGCGCGGGGTACGGCTGGCCGGAAAGGCCAGCGGCCGCGTGGCGGTCACGCGGGCGGAACCGGCGGCGGCCGCGCTGTTCAAGGCGCAGGGGGTCGCGACGGCGCTGGAGATCACCCTGCCCGGGAGGCCGGCCTGGCGGGACGAGGAACTGACGCTCGAGACCGAGGGGGCGGTCGATCTTTCGGGAGCGGCGGCGGTCGTGCACGACGCCCGACTGCTCGTCGCTGCGGCCGGCGACCGCCTGCACGCACGGCTCGACGGCGGGGTGCTCGTCGGCATCGACGGCCTGCTCGGCCGGGCCGGCGCCGGCCCGTGGCTCCGCGCGGTGGCTGGCGCGGAACCGGTCGGCATCGAGTGCGGGCTCGACGGCGATCTCGCCCGCTGGCACGCCCGCCTAGCAGCCTTCCTACCCGAGGCTGCGGTGAACGGGGTCGACGTCGCGGGAAGCATCGCGGCCTCGGCGACGCTCGCCGCCCGCGGCGAGGCCTGGCAGATGACGCGGGGAGCCTGCGAACTCGAGAAGCTCGCCGTCCGCGCGGGCACCGTCGCGATCCGCGAGCCGCGGGTCGTCGCCTCGGCCGCCGGCTTCTACCACCCGCGGGCCAACCGCTTCGACATCGCGGCCGGTGAGATCCTCTCGACCACGATGTCGTTGCGAACCGGCGGGCTGTCGCTTGCCGTGCCCCGCAGACCGCGGGCCGCGGCGTCGATCGACCCGTTCGACATCTGCCGGGGGAAGCTCCAGTATCGCGTCCACGTCGGTCGCCTCGCGGACTGGCTCGCGCCGGCCGATGCCGCCCGGCGTTGGCAGCCGGGGGGCGACGTCGCCGGCACGGTCGAGATCGCGGATTCGGCGACGGGTGCCAACCTGCTCCTCGATGCAACGGCGACGCAGCTCGTGCTGGCGCTGGCGGCCGACGGGCAGCCGGGCCGGGAGCCCGCGCCGCCGCAGCCGGTGTGGAGCGAGCCGCGTGGCCGCGTGGTCGTCGAGGTCGCGCGGCCGCGCGAGCCGGTCGGGATGCCGGGCGATCGGCTGCAGATCGAACGCATCGCCATCGAGTCGGAGACGCTCGCCCTCGCGGCCCGGGGAAGCGTCGAGTCCTCGTCCGGCCGGCGGCTGGTCGCACTCGAAGGCAGCGCCGGCTACGACTGGGGGCGGATCAGCGGGCTCATCGCCCCCTGGACCCGGGGCACCGTGCGGATCGCGGGGGCGGTCAATCGGCCGTTCGCGCTGCGGCTGCCGCTCAGCCCACCGGCGGCGAGCGGCGGTGAATCGTCCCCGGGCAGTGACCTGATCCCGCTGCCCGCCGAATGGCTCTCCGGCGTCCGCGGCATGGGGACCGAGCCGGTCGACGCCGTCGCACGGATCACCCAGCCGGTGAAGGCGACGCGTCGCGCCAGCGGTGCGGAACGGCTGCGTGGCGTCTTCCTCGACACCTCGACTGCCTGGACTGGCGCCGATATCGGTGGCTTTTCGCTGGCTGGCGGCGAAATCACCCTCCGGCTCGTCGAAGGGCAACTGTCGCTCGGGCCGTTCGACGTCGCCGCGTCCGGCGGGCGCATCCGCGGCGCGCCCTGGCTGCGCATCGGCTCGGATGCCCTCGAGCTCGTCGTGCCGGCCGGCCGTGTCGTCGACCGGGTGACACTCACCGGGCCGCTCTGCGACCGGTTCACGACATGGCTCTCGCCGCTCCTCGGGCACGCCACCCACGCCCGCGGCATCGCCAGCATCGACATGGCGGGCGCCCGGCTGCCGCTGGCCGAACCGTTCTCCGGCGAACTGGCCGCACAGGTGATCTTCGACGAGCTGGAGGTGACGCCGACCGCGGCGCTCGCCCCGCTGGCGAACCTGCTCGTCAGGCTGCGCGCGGCGATCGATCCGCGGTTCGCGGTGGGGGACAAGGCGGTGCTGCTCCGCGTCCGTCCCCAGCCTGTGCAGGTGCGGATCGCGAACCGCCGGCTCTGGCACGAAGGGCTGGTGATGGACATGGGGGACCTGACAGTCCTCAGCCGGGGGAGCGTCGGGGCGGACGGGAGCCTGGCGATGGTGGTCGAGGTCGCGCTGCGGGCGGAGATCGCCGCGCAGACGCCGGTCATCGCCCGGCTCCTGCGCACGCCGCTGGTGATTCCGCTCGAGGGGACGATCGACCGGCCGCGGTTCGACGCCGGATCGATCGACGTGGTCCTCGGCCGGATCGTCGAGAACACGGCGCAGGCGGTGATCGGCGAGGGGCTGTCACGCGGCCTGGAGTCGCTGGAGACGCTGTTCGGCAACCCGCCGCCAGGGCCCGGGCTCGCGCTGCCGCCGGCACAGGCTCCGCAGCCGCAGCAACCGCCTCCCGGCGCTCAACCGCCGCTCGCGTTTCCACCGCGCTGAGCCGGATTCCGCCGGGTCCCCGCCCGGTCGCAGTCGGACCGCAGGCGCCGGTCGAGCGCGGCGATGAGCCGCTCCAGCCGGCGCCGATAGGAAAAGTGCTCGACCTCGAGGGCATGCCGCGGCGAGTCGAGGTAGCGGATCGCGGGCCGCGGCGCCGGCCGCCGGCGGGCGGCGTAGAGCCAGGCGGCGGCCCGCGGCGATCGGGCCGCTGCCACCGCCATCCGGGCCACGAGTCGGGCCTGCAGGTCGGTGAGTCCCCACTGGCCGCTGTCGGGCTGGATCAGGCCGACGACGGCGACGTCGTCCCGCGACTCGTGCAGCACGTTCATGAACAGCCGCGGCAGTTCTCCCGGCGCGTCTGCGCCCAGCAGTCGGGTGTCGATGAACGGAAACGTCGTCCGATAGCCGGTGGCGCAGATGACCACGTCGAAGGGAGCCCGGCTGCCATCGAGAAACTCCACCGCGTCGCCGGCGAAGCGGCGCACGTCGCCGGCCGGCACGATCGCTCCGGCGTCGATCCGGGCGAGGAGCTCGGAGTTGACGATCGGATGCGTCTCCCAGAGCTGGTGATCGGGCCGCGGCAGGCCGTGCCGCCAGGGGAGGCCGATCTCGCGGTCGATCGCCCGCAGGCTGACGAGCCGGCGCAGCCAGAGCGGCAGGCCAAGCGTAAGGAGCCGCTCGTTCCGCAGGTCGGCGGGCCGGCCGCGGATCTCGCGCGGCACGACGTGATAGCCGCGGCGCGTGGAATGCACGGTGCAGGCGGCATGCCGCGAGCACTCGACGGCGATGTCGCAGGCGGAGTTGCCGCCGCCGATCACGAGCACGCGCCGGCCGGCGATCGGCACCGGGCGGTCGGGTGACTTGTAGTCGGCGGCGTGGAGGAGCGTGCCGGTGAACGCGCCGGGAATCTCCGGCCGACGCGGCTCGTGGTTGTGGCCGCTGGCGATGACGAGGCCGGCGTAGTCGCGCGGCGGCCCGCCGGCGACGTGCACCCGCCAGCCGGCGCCGGCCCGCTCGATCGCTTCGACGATTGTGCCGGTGCGGACGTGGGCCATGAGGCCGAAGCGGTCGGCATACCCGCGCAGGTAGTCGAGGCACTGGCGCTGGTCGGGATAGGCGGGCCAGTCCCGCGGCATCGGGTGGTCGACGTAGGCGGTGAGCGTCTTCGAGGAGATGAGCCGGGTCGAGGCGAAGACCCGGGACGTGGCCGCGCCGAACAGCCAGTTGCCGCCGATGCCCTCCTCGCGTTCCAGGCATTCGGCGTCGATGCCGGCCGCCCGCAGGTTCTTCAGGGCGGTGAGCCCGGACGGCCCGGCGCCGATCACGCACCAGCGGGGGGCCGAGTCGGCAGAGGGCGCGGCACGCATGGGGGGACGGTTCGCGGGGAATCGTGGCAGCGGGATCAGCGCAGCGGGCGGAAGCGGATGGCGCGGAACTCGACCCACATCGGCTTCCCGGCGTGCAGCTGGAGGGCGAGCAGCCCGTCGCGCAGGGCGCGGTCGGGATCGGCGTCGGTGAAGTCGACCACCTGGACGCCGTTGAGAAAGTGCCGGATGCGGGTGCCTGCGGCGTGGATGACGACGTCGTTCCAGTCGTCGAGCCGGAAGAGTTTGTCGAAGGCGGCCTGGTCGGGTCCTGTCGCGGTGACGGTCGGTTTGCCGGTCGCGTGCCAGACCACCGTCTCGCCGACGCCGGTCAGCCGGCCCCGCGTGCCCCCCTCGTCGTAGATGAACCCGGCGACGTTGGGAAACCGGAGTTCGTTGCGCAACTCGTGCTGGTAGCCGCGGACGACCCAGGGATTGGGCGGGTTGCCCTCGGTGACGTGCCGAGAGCGGTACTGGATGCCGGAGTTGTTGCTGGCAGAGCAGCGGAAGGAGAGCCGGAGCTCGAAGTCCCCTGGTGTGCCCCCCTTCCAGATCAGGAAGGTGTTTCCCTTGCAGGGCACGGCGTCGGTCGTCTCGCCACGGATCGCGCCGTCGCGAACCGACCAGAGCCGGGGATCGCCGTCCCAGCCCTCGAGATCGCGGCCGTTGAAGATCGGCCGCAGGTCGGGCGACTCGGCCGGGGCCGGGATCGGCTGCCGGGCGCGAAGCGGGGCCGGGATCGGCTGCCGGGCGCGAAGCGGGGCCGGGAGCAGCGTCGTGAGGACGACGACGATGAGGCCGGCGAGGAGCGTGGGTGACGACTGCACGGCGAGTGGCTCCGAGGTGGAGGGGGAAGCGACCAAACCTCCAGATCATATCACGACTGCTTGTCCTCCGATCCGTGCGCTGCTCTCTGATACGCGGCGTTGCGGGCACGTGAGGGAGGGGCCTCGCACGCGTCGGCGTGACGGGCGAGGGTCGCCGCCAGTCGCTCGAGATCCTCGTCCGTGTGGTGCCAGCAGACGCTGGCCCTGACGAGGCTCATTCCCTGCGGCACGCTCGGCGGTCGGATCGCGGGCACGAAAAAACCCTCGGCCGCGAGGGCCGCCGCGGCCGCGACCGCGGCGTCCGCCGCGCCGAGGATCACGGGCACGATCTGCGCCTCCGCCACGCCGGTGTCGAGCCCGGCCGCGGCGAGCCGCTCACGGAACAGCGCGGCCCGCGTGGCGAGCGTGCGGCGGCGATCGGGCTCGGCGCCGACCAGCGCGATCCCCCGGGCCGCCGCGGCTGCGACCGCCGGCGGATGGGCCGTCGAGAAGATCCAGGCCCGGGCCGTGTGCCTGAGCCAGTGGACGAGGTCGGGGTGGCCGGCCACGAAGCCACCCGCCGCGCCGATCGCCTTGGAGAGCGTGCCGATGCGGACGTGGACGCCGTCGGCGCAGCCCGTCGCTTCGACGAGGCCGCTGCCGCGATCGCCGAACAGGCCCGTCGCATGCGCCTCGTCCACGACGAGGATCGCCCCGTGACGGCGGGCGAGGTCGCAGAGGTCGGCGAGCGGCGCCCGCGACCCGTCCATGGAAAACAGCGTGTCGCTGACGACGATCCGGCGCCGCGGGCCGGCCGCGCCGGCGAGCAGTCGGTCGAGGGCCGCCATGTCACGGTGCGGGTAGATGCCGATCTCGGCCCGGGAGAGCCGGCAGCCGTCGATGATGCTCGCATGATTGCGGGCGTCGCTGGCGATGAAGTCGCCGGGGCCGGCGACCGCGGCAAGCGTGGCGGCGTTGGCGGCGAAGCCACTGGGAAAGACGAGGGCGGCACCGACGTCGAGAAGCGCGGTGATGGACCGTTCCAGGGTTTCGTGGGCCCGGGAGTGGCCGCTGACGAGCGGGCTGGCGCCGGCGCCGAAGCCCTCGGCGCAGGAGGCCTTGGATGCCGCCTTCGTGAGCCGCACGTCGCCGGCGTAGCCGAGGTAGTCGTTCGAGCCGAAGTTGAGGAGCGTGCGGCCGTCGAGCGCGACGGTGCGTCCCTGTCGTCCGCTGCGAACCCGCTGCGGCCGCTCCAGGCCGGCCTCCCGGAGGGCGTCGATCTCGCCGGCGATCCAGCCGAGGGCATCGGGCAGCGGCCCCGCTGCCGGCGCGGCGGCAGCGCCAGCATCGTCGTGACGACAGGTTGGTCCGGCCTCGGGCATCGATCAGCCCTTCCGGGCGGCGCGCCGCTGGATGGCGCGGAACTCGGCCGCCGTGACGGGCTGCACGGAGAGCCGGCTGCCGCGCCGGAGGAGTTCCATGCCGGCGAGTGCGGGCACGCCGCGGAGTTCGTCGAGGGGCAGCGGCCGGGGAAACGTTTCCACGAGCTTCACGTCGACCATCGACCAGACGGGGTTGTCGGGACGCGCCTTGGGGTCGTGATAGTCGCTCGTCGGATCCCAGGCGCTTGAATCGGGATAGGCCTCGCGAACGACGGTGACGATGCCGACCGCGGCGGGGGGTGAGGCGTTGGAGTGGTAGAAGATCGCCAGGTCCCCCTGCTTCATCGCGCGGAGCAGGTTGCGGGCCTGGTAGTTGCGGACACCCTCCCAGCCGGTCGTCCGGCCGCGGGCCCGGGCCAGGTCGTGGATCGAAAAGACGTCGGGTTCGCTCTTGAGCAACCAGTGGTTCATGAGGGCGGTCGCGCTGGCTCGGCGGGGAAGAATCGCATACCATCGAAGATGTCAGGCATGATACCGAGGGTCGGGCAATGACCAGTCCAGCAGGCGGCGGGGCGGCGCGGGCCGCCGTGCGGTCGATTCTCCCGCTGCTCGTGGTCGCAGGCCTCGCCGCCGAGGCGGCCGGCCAGGTGACGATCCGCGAGCAGATTCAGGCCGCCGGTGTCGTCGAGGCCGTCGCCAGCGGCCGCCTGACCGTGCGGACAGACGGCGGGCAAACCCTCGACGTCCGCCTGCAGCGGAAGGACGAGCAGGGCGTGCAGCTTGCGGACGGCCGGCTGCTCGGGATGACGACCGAGGTTCGCGTCGGCGGCGGGTTCGACATTCCGCGGCTCAAGCCCGGCCAGGTGCTGCGGTTCGAGGCGCTGATAAGCGGCCAGGGGAAGACCGACGGCGAGGTGACGGCGCTGACGCTCGTCGACGCCTCCGCTGCCGCCCTGGGGATCATGCCGGCGGCCAGTCCGGCGTCGGCGGCGGAGTTCGCCCCCTGCACGGTCGTGGCGCCGGTCAAGCAGGCCGGGAAGGGGCGGCTGGTCGTGCAGGTGCCGGAGGACCGGGCCTACGCGAGGAAGATGACGTTCGCCTTCAAGGTTGCCGAGGCGGCGACGGCCCGACTGGAGAGCACCGACCCGAAGCGGATCGAGCCGGGCGCCCGGGTGGTGAGCCTGGAGGCCGTGCGACTCGACACCGGCGATGTCGTGGCCCGGAAACTCGTCGTCGAGACCGTGGCCGGCGGGGGAGTGCGCGAGCGGCCCGAGGAAAAACTCGAGAACAAGTACCGCGGCCTGTCGGACGAGCCGCAGCGGGAGCCGCGGGTCATCCGCTCCGCGCACTTCGCCTTCCTCTCCGATGTCTCCGAACGCGAGGCGAAGATCATCCTCGACAAGTTGGAGCGCATGGCGGGGCTCCTCGAGCGATACTTCGGCCGCAAGCCGGAGGGGATCGTGGAGGGATTCATCGTCCACGACCTGGCCGTCTTCCCCGCCGGCGCGCTCCCCGACCCGGGCGGCGTGGCAAAGATCCGCGAACGGGCCGGCGTCTGCTTCAACGTGCGGCTCGGCAACCAGCGCCGCGCGACGCTCTACTCGTGCGCCGACCATGGCGTGATCCAGCACGAGTGCGCCCACGGGTTCTGCCACATGACGTTCGGGTCGACGGGACCGACGTGGCTCGCCGAGGGGGTGGCGGAGATGGCCAACTACTGGAAGGACGGGGAGCAGGCCGTCGACGTCAATCCGGCGGTCATGGCCTACCTGCAGCGGGCCAGCCCGAAACGCGGGCTGTTGGAGATCGCCCAGCCCGGCCGGACGCCCGCCGGCACGTGGCAGGACTACGCCTGGCGCTGGGCGCTGTGCCACCTGCTCTCGAGCAATCCCAACTACGACGACCGCTTCAAGCCGCTGGCGATCGCGCTGATGGAGGAGCGGCCCGGCGTGTCGTTCGAATCGGTCTACGGCCCGGTCGCCCGGGAGGTGTCGTTCGAGTACGACCAGTTCCTCGCGTCCGTCGGCAACGGGTATCGCGCCGATCTGGCCGCCTGGCCGTGGAAGGCGCGGTTCCGGCCGCTCAAGGACGGCGCCGGCCGCGTGACCGCGTCGATCAAGGCCCGGGGGGGCTGGCAGGCGAGCGGCCTGCGGGTGGAACGGGGGGCGACGTACGAGGCGGCCGCGACGGGCACGTGGCGGATGGCCGCCGCCGGTGAGCCGGTCTCGGCCGAAGGGGGCGCCGGCGGCCGCGGCCGGCTCATGGGCGTCGTGTTCCGGGACGCGGAGTACGCCCTCGAGACGTTGTTTCCGCTCGGATCAGAGACGCGGTTTCAGGCCACGGCCGACGGCCAGTTGTTCCTGCGCTGCGCCGACGACTGGACGGGCCTCGCCGACAACGACGGCGCACTCGACGTCACGCTGCGGCGGATCGCGGACTGACGACAGCTCAACGAGGGGAGCGGCAGCAGGCGCTGCGCGGTGTCACCGCAGCGGGGAACGGCAGGCTTCCCTGTCCCGCCTTGGCGCGGCCGCCCGGGAAACGTGGCGGTGAAAGCGATCATGGGCGGACCGGGGCGATCCCTTGGCAGGGCAACCCTGACGATGGAAACTGGTTCCATTCAATGGGGGCAGGTCACTTCCCACCAGCAGTCCATCGAATAAGCTCATCGATCGTATCATCGATCCGCCGACCCAACGCCGCCACTATCGCATCGCATAGAACCCCACCAATCGTCACGGTACGACTACGGATCACACGTGATCGTCAGGCGTGGCCGAGGTTTGTTCCTTGCATCCGGTTACGGGAGCGGATACGATGAACGCATGCTCTTCGTGGAGGGAATGCAGCGGCCCGTGTTTCGGAAGAAAGCCCGAAACACGTCCGGACTGTGATCCGCTGGATCGAACGCTGATCCATGGTGCGTCGTGACCCGTCGGTCGCGATGAAGTGCTGCCGGCCCCGCTGGTCGGCGTGTCTTCGAACCGCATGGCTGGTGCAGGCCCAGGGTCTGCCCTGCAGCCATCCCACCGGGGAGGTGATCGATGCCGACATTCGTACGGCCGCTGTTCGTCTCGACCTATCCGCCGGAGGCGTGCGGCCTGGCGACCTTCACCAAGGACACCGCCGACGCGGTCGATCGGGCCGCCGGGCGGCCGGTCTCCGCGGTGGCCGCGATCGAGAAAATCGCCGTGATTCCGCCGAGCGACCCGCGGGTGGTCCACGTCATCGACAACGGGCGGGCCGACGCCTATCGCGTGGCCGCCGAGATGGCGAACGAGGGGCCCTGCGACGTGGTCAGCCTCCAGCATGAGTTTGGCCTCTATCCGGGGGAGTGGGGCAGCCGGATCCTCGACTTCGTCGCCCGCTGCTCGAAGCCGATCGTGACCACGCTCCACACGCTGATGCCCCAGCCCGACCCGCTGCCGCGGATGCTCATCAGGCAGTTGGCGGCGCACAGCCGCCGCGTGGTGGTGATGACGCGCATCGCAGCCCGGCTGCTCCGCGACGACTACGGCGTGGCGCCGAGCCGGGTGCGGATCATCCCCCACGGCGTGCCGCCGGTGCCGTTCGACCGCGACGAGTCGCGCAAGGCGGCGCTCGGGCTGGCCGGCCGCCGCCTGCTCTGCACGTTCGGCCTGATCAACCGTGGCAAGGGTCTCGAACACATGATTCGTGGCATGCCGGCGGTGGTCGCAGCCTGTCCGGCCGCCTTGTATCTGATCGTGGGCGCCACCCATCCGCAGGTGAAGCTCCGCGAAGGCGAGGTCTATCGCGAGGGGCTGGCGGAGTTGGCACGATCCCTGGGCGTCGGGGAGCACGTGCGATTCGTCAACGAGTACCTGAGCCTGCCCGACCTGCTCGCACACCTCCAGGCCTGCGACGTGTTCGTCACGCCCTATCCGGGCAAGGACCAGATCGCCAGCGGCACGATGGCCTACGCCATGGCCGTGGTGGGAGCCGTGATCAGCACGCCCTATCTCTATGCCCGCGAGATGCTGGCCGGCGGTCGGGGCGTGTTGGTGCCTTTCTCCGACAGTGAGAGCCTGGCCCGGGCCGCCGCCCTGCTGCTCACCGACGACCGTCTCCGGGAACAGACCCGCCGGAGAGCCTACCGCCATGTCCGGCCGATGTTCTGGCCCAACGTGGGCCGCAGCTACCACACCCTCTTCCGACAGGTCGCCGCAGCGGACCGCCGACAGCGTCCGCAACCCCCGTGGGCCGCAGCCGGTTGCTCCCGCCCCGCCGCGCTCCAGGAAGGCACCCGATGAGCCACGCCGCCGACATGCCGCTTGCCCACCTCGATCGCATGACCGATTCGACCGGGCTCATCCAGCACGCGATCTACGGCATTCCGCGCCGCGAGAGCGGCTACACGACCGACGACAACGCCCGTGCCCTGCGGCTCTGCACCCGGCTGTGGGGCCGGCAGCCCGACGACCGCATGCTGGCTCGAATCACCTGCTACCTGAGTTTCCTGGAACACGCCCGCTGCCCGGTGAAGGGCTTCCACAACTTTCTCGGCTACCAACGGGATTGGCTCGACGCGACCGGCACCGGCGATTGCCAGGGGCAGGCGGTGCTCGCGCTGGCCGAGGTGCTCGGCAGCCGGCTGCCCGAGAGTTTCCGCGCAGTGGCCGGGGAACTGATCAAGACGGTCCTGCCGACGCTGGCCGAACTCCGCAGCCTGCGGGCCCAGGCCTACCTGATCATGGCCTGGTCGCATCTCTGGAAGGCCGACGTCCCGCTGGCCGGCGGTCTCGAGGTCGTCGCCAAGCATGCTGCGCTGCGGCTCACCGACGCCCACGAGCGGTCGCACCGGCCGGAATGGCAGTGGTTCGAGTCGCGAATGACATATGCCAACGCCGTGCTGCCGCACAGCCTGTTTGCGGCGGCTGAACGCTGGCCGGACGGCCCCTTCATGACGGTCGCCGAGCAGACGTTCGGCTTCCTGGTCCGCGAGACGACGACCAACGGCCTGTTCTGGCCGGTGGGCAACCGCGACTGGTACGCGCGGGGCGAGTCCAAGTCGCCCTACGATCAGCAGCCGGTGGAGGCCTCGACGATGGCCGAGGCGGCGCTCGCCGCAGGCACGGTTCGCGCGGAGGCCGGCCATCGGGCCACGTTCCTCAGGGCGCACGCCTGGTTCGAGGGTCGCAACAGCCTGGGGCTGGCGCTCTTCGATCCGCTCACCGGCGGCTGCTGCGACGGCCTGCAGCCCGACGGCCTGAACCGCAATCAGGGCGCCGAATCGACGCTCGCGGCGCTCTGGACCCGCTGGCTGGGCATCACGACCCGGAAGGTGTACTGCGCCGACGATGAGATCGCCCTCGGCCCCCGTCCCCTGTCCTCTCCGCCCCAGGAACACCCGGCCCATGACGCCCCGCGAGAAGCCGCAGCACTATCCCGAACTCTTTCAACGCCATGAGCGGAATCCGATCCTCACGGCCAACGACTGGCCGTATCCGGTCCACACCGTCTTCAACGCCGGCGCCTGTCAGATCGACGGCACCACGCTGCTCCTGGTGAGGGCGGAGGATCGCCGCGGCCATTCCCATCTCAGCGTGGCCCGCAGTGCCGATGGGGTTGCCGGCTGGCGGATCGACCCCCGGCCCTCCTTCGCGGCCGATCCGCTGAACTACGCCGAAGAGGCCTGGGGGGTGGAGGACGCCCGCGTCACCTGGGTCGAGGATCGGCAGGAGTGGATCATCGCCTACACCGCCTTCTCGGCGATCGGGCCGCTCGTCTCGTTGGCCTCCACGGCAGACTTCACGTCGTTCACCCGCCTCGGACCCGTGATGCCCCCGGAGGACAAGGACGCCGCGATTTTCCCCCGGCGGTTCGGTGGTCGCTATGCGATGATTCATCGCCCCGTGTCGGCGGGCAGTTCCGGGGCCCACATCTGGCTTTCCTTCTCGCCCGACCTGCGGCACTGGGGCGATCACCACGTGCTCTTGCATGCCCGCCGCGGACCGTGGTGGGACGCCAACAAGATCGGCCTCAGCCCCACGCCTCTGGAGACGCCGGAGGGCTGGCTGCTGCTGTACCACGGCGTGCGGCACACTCCCGGCGGCTGTCTCTACCGGCTGGGCCTGGCGCTGCTCGACCTCGAGCAGCCGTGGCGCGTGCTGCGGCGCAGCGACGACTGGATCTTCGCGCCGGAGATGCCCTACGAGCGGCAGGGAGACGTCAACGGCGTGGTCTTCCCGTGCGGCTGGATCCTCGACGAGGCCAGCGGCATGATCCGGATGTATTACGGCGGCGCCGACTCCTGCCTGGCCCTGGCCACGGCGCGGCTGACCGACGTGCTCGACTACGTCCGCACCTGCCCGGCCCCGCCGCCGCGGGAGCGTCCCGGGATGGCACACTGAAGGCTCCGGGCGCGAAGCCGCTCCTCCACCCGGCCCGCGACGCCGAGCGCCGCCCGCCCGACCGATCACTCAAGTCCCTCTGGCCGCGGTCACCGAGCGGGGCGGTGACCGTCTCGCCCGCCGAGTGGCACACGCCGCCGGCACGTTCGAGCATCTCCTGGTGGGTCGCGTCCCGTCGAGCGTGACGGTGGTGGCGGACGGGGAGTGGATGGTGCTCAGCATCCACGAAGCCTTCTCGCCGGGCGCGCGGCAGGTGGCGAGCAATGGCACGAGCGGGTTTCGCGAAGGTGGACGCCTACCACCGGCAGTTGTTCAGCCACGGTCTCGAAGCCCTGTGCGGTCACGCCCGGACGTGCACGGGCGTGTGGTTTCGGGGCGGCGCCGTGCACGTCGATCAGGCGACCGGAAGCGTCCTCAAGACACTCACCACGAGGCCCGCAGTCGACGTGTTCCTGCTGGGCGAGGGCGTGCCGACACTGGGCATACCGATCGACACGCATCTGCATGCCAACTGCGTGAGTGGAGCGGGGGACAGGGCCGTCCTTCGCCATCGTACGGAACCGGAGGGACCCGCAACCAAGAAGCAGGTGGCCAATGCTGGTGTGTACGCGGAAGAGTCGTGAAAGTGTGGTGATCGGTCGCCGTGAGGATCTCGAGCCGACGGTCGTGGTCACGATCCTGGAGATCACGGCCGGCAGGGTGAGGCTGGGATTTCAATCGGACATGGGCACGCCAATCCACCGTCACGAGGTGTGGGAACGCATCCGGAACGGTGATGGACACGACGGAAGCGGACGCGACAGGCCGCTGCTCAGGAACGGGCTGCCGGTTCCAACCTGAACCTCCGCCCGGAGTCGTGAACGTCCAGGCACGGGTCGCCGGTCAGCGTGTGGGGAGCGCTGTGAACGCCGGTCAAAACGTGCAGCGCGGGGCGACGTCAAGAGTCGATTCATCCCGGCAGTCTCCTCCCGGGAGCATCCGATCGTTGCCGCGGCACGGTTGCATCGGCGGCCACAGGCCGGCGTCCCTTCATTCGCCATGGCCGGAAGTCCAACTATCATTCGCCGGAGGTTCGGTCCTTCTCCCCAGAGCCCTCCGCCATGGCCAACGCCGACCCGGAAACGCTCCGCATCCGCGACATCCACGACGACGCCTTCGGCTGGCGGCGCTGGGGCCCCTACCTCTCCGACCGTTCCTGGGGGACCGTCCGCGAAGACTATTCCGCAACCGGCGACGCCTGGGGGTTCCTCCCCTACGACCTCTCCCGTTCCAAGGCCTACCGCTGGGGCGAGGACGGCATCGGCGGCATCTGCGACCGCTTCCAGCGGCTCTGCTTCGCGCCGGCGTTCTGGAACGGCCGCGACGACCACCTCAAGGAGCGGCTCTTTGGCCTGACGCCCTACGAGGGGAACCATGGCGAGGACGTGAAGGAGTGCTACTACCACGTCGACAACACGCCGACGCACTCGTTCATGTCGCTGCTCTACCGGTATCCCCAGCGGGCCTTTCCCTACGCCGAACTCGTCGCGGAGAACCGCCGCCGCGAGCGCCGCGGGCCCGAGTACGAGCTCACCGACACCGGCATCTTCGACGACGGGCGGTTCTTCGACATCCTCGTCGAGTACGCCAAGCGATCGCCCGAGGAGATCGCGATCCGGATCACGGCCACCAACCGCGGCGGCGAACCGGCGGAGCTGCACATCGTGCCGACGCTCTGGTTCCGGAACACCTGGGCGTGGGACGGCCGCGGAGCCGTGCCGCCGTCGATCCGTCGCGGCGCCGTCGGCGACATCGCGTGCCTCGTCGCCGACGACACGGGCTTCGAGATCGACCCGCGGATCCCCGCGTCGGCCCGCCTCGGGCCACGCTGGCTCGTCGCCGCGACGCCCCCGCGGCCGGACGTGCTCTTCACCGACAACGAGACGAACGGCCCGGTCGTCTTCGGCCCCGGACACTCGAGCCGCTCCCGCTTCACGAAGGACGCATTCCATCGGCGGATCTGCGCGGGCGTCGAGACGGCCTGCAACCCCGCGGGCATCGGCACGAAGGCTGCCTTTCACCACCGGTTCGTCGTGCCGCCGGGCGGCTCGGCCGCCGTGCGGCTGCTGCTTTCCGACCGGCCGCCGCAGGGCCAGGCACGCGATCTCGAGGCGACGATCGACGACCTGATCGAGCGGCGGCGGCGGGAGAGCGACCTGTTCCACGAGGGTGTCGCGCCGCGCGGCGCGACCGACGACGAGAAGCACGTGCAGCGGCGGGCGATCGCGGGCCTGCTCTGGTCGAAGCAGAACTACATCTTCGACGTCGCAAAGTGGCTCGACGGCGACGATCCGGCCTCGCCGCCGCCGGCGAGTCGTCACACGATCCGCAACGCCCACTGGCGGCACCTCGACTCCCTGCGGGTCATGAGCATGCCCGACAAGTGGGAGTATCCCTGGTTCGCCGCCTGGGACCTCGCCTTCCAGGCCGTCCCCTTCGCGCTCGTCGATCCCCAGTTCGCGAAGGACCAGCTCTGGATGCTGCTCTTCGAGCAGTTCCAGCATCCGAGCGGCCAGTTGCCCGCCTACGAGTGGGAATTCGGCGACCTCAACCCTCCGGTCCATGCCTGGGCCGTATGGCGGGTCTACAACATGGAGAAGCGGCGGCACGGCGTCGACGACCGCGCCTGGCTCGAACGCTGCTTCCACAAACTGCTGCTCGTGTTCACGAGCTGGGTCAACAAGGTCGACCACGAGGGCAACAACGTCTTCGAGGGGGGCTTCCTCGGGCTCGACAACATCAGCGTGTTCGACCGGAGCGAGCGGCTCGCCGACGGCACGGTGCTCGAGCAGTCCGACGCGACCGGCTGGATGGGGATGTTCTCCCTGATCATGATGCGGATGTCGCTCGAGCTCGCCCGCGGCAATCCCGTCTACGAGGGGCTGGCCTCGAAGTTCCTCCAGCACTACGCCTACATCGCGCACGCGATGAAGAACATGGGCTGCCGCGGCTACTCGCTCTTCGACGACGAGGACGGCTTCTTCCACGACGTGCTCCGCTACCCCGACGGCAGCTTCCGGCGGTTCCAGGTGCGGTCGCTCGTCGGCCTGATTCCCCTCTTCGCCGTCGAGCGGCTCGAGGCGGCGTGGATCGAGCCCTTCAAGGAGTTCTCGGCGAACCTGCGGTGGTTCCTCGAGAACCGCAGCGACCTCGCCTCCGGCGTCATCCACGAGATCCCGGCGGCCGACGGCTCGATGACGCACCTCCTGACGATCATGGACATCTCGCAGCTCCGCCGGATGCTCTCACGGATGCACGACCCTGCCGAGTTCCTCTCGGAGCACGGCATCCGCTCGATGTCGAAGTTCCACGAGCGGGAGCCGTTCGTGTTCGACGGCCAGGTCGTCGGCTACGAGCCCGCCGAGTCACAGACGAAGCTCAAGGGGGGCAACTCCAACTGGCGGGGCCCCATCTGGTTTCCGACGACCTTTCTCGTCGTCGAGTCGCTGCGGAAGCTCGGCACCGCCTTCGGCGACGGCTTCACGATCGAGACGCCGGGATCGGCCGGGCGGCCGATCACGCTCGCGGCGCTGGCCCGCGACATCGCCCGCCGGCTCGTCGGCATCTTCCTCCTCGACGGCTCCGGCCGGCGGCCCGTGTTCGGCGCCGACCCGCGGTTCACCGATCCCACCTGGCGGGACGAGCTGCTGTTTTTCGAGTATTTCCACGGCGACACCGGCGCCGGGCTCGGGGCGAGCCACCAGACCGGCTGGACGGCGCTCGTCGCCAATCTCATCGACGAGTGGCAGGCGACCTGAGCGCGGGCAACTTGCGAGTCGTGGGCTGGCGTTTGAAGCCCGAGACGTCCGCGACAACAACGGTCCGGCGGTTACGAACCGCGTTGGTGTATCCGCGGCCACGCCCGTGAGCGCCACGCGTGAATCGCTTTTTCGTCTCGCTCGCGGGCCTGCCGCTGCGGCTCGTGCTGCGTCGAGTTCAGCCGCCGCGGGGCTCACGCCCAACTCGGTGGCAATCTGGGTCTGGTGTCTCGCAGCGCTCAACAACTGCATGGCCCTCAGCCGGCCTGTTTCCCGGAACCCGTGTGGTGTGCTGAGTGACATGCATGGGATGTCGGACGCCCGGTTGGAGAACGTTCAGACACCGTTCAGACACTTTGTCAAAGCTCACGCCTGGCGTGAGCGATCCTCGGGGCCCGCGCGGCACGTCGCGTAGTGGAAGTAGGCCGCCTCGTCCGGCCGGCGGCTGCTCGACTCCTTCTCGGTGGTCATGCTGATCTGGGAAAACCCGGCCGCTTCGAGCTGCTGCACGAGCTCAGCCGCCGTGAAGTGGTGGGTCATGTACAGCACCTCGCCCTGCTCATTCCGCGAGAGGTAGCTGTGCCGTTCGCCGGTCAGGTGGCTGTCGTCGGCATACAGCCGGGCGTAGCCGGCGTTGATCGTGTCCGACACGCCCGAGGCCGACAGGTAGAGCCAGCCACCGGGCCGGAGGTTCTCACGCACGTGACGCAAAAGGTTCGTCCGCTGGCGGGCGGCGCCGATGATCGAGAGCACCAACTGGCAGACGACGACGTCGAACGGCCCCCCTGCGATCCGGGGCCCCTGCTCCGCCGCGAAGTCACCCTCGACGAACCGCAGGGAGCGGCCCGGGGCAGCGGCGGGAACGGCCAGCTCGTGGGCCGCGCGAACGGCATCCGGGTTGACGTCCACGCCCAGCACGGAGAATCCCTGGTCGTACAGCCGCCTGCCGAGCCGCCCGGTTCCACACCCGACATCGAGCAGCGCCAGCGGCGGGCCCGACGAGGCGATCTCTCGCACCGTGGCCAGGAACCTGTCGAGCTGCGGCGTCGAGGCCTTGCTCGGAATCTTCAGGGCGTCGAACCGCCGCCAATCTTCGCAGGCATCACGCATGCCATCTGTTCTCCGTGACTGTCGCCGGGCGCCGGTGGAGTCGACATGCGCGGGCTTCGCCCCCCGTCCATCTCAACTCCGGCCGGCGATCTCTGCGGCCCGACCGTCGGCCGCAAGAATGGCGGCCGCGACGTCGGCTGCCGTGACCGGCCGCGGCCGCCGCTGCTCGGGAGGCGTCGAGGCACTTGCCCTCTCCCGCCCCGACGATCGCACGCGGGCCGAGGGCCCTTGCCTCCGCGGCGACGGTGTCGATCTCGGCCGCCGTGCATTCGCCCCCGAAGGCGCGAACATGGTGCTGCCAGCCGGCGGCGGACATCGCCGCCGCCCAGACCGGCGCGAGCGCCGCCACGGCTGACCGGCCGGCGACCACCAGCACGGGGCCGTGGATCCCGAGCACGGCCATCTCGAGGGCCAGCCTCCCGGTGACACCGTCACCCTGCACGTAGCGCAGTGGGGCGCAGAAAATCCGGTGCATCGGCTTTCTCCCCAGGCTTCGGCAAGCAGTCGCGCTGGGCGGAGCGGAATACTGCCGCGGAAACGCAAGCCGGAGAAGCATAGGCCCTCGATGACGTGTTCACAATCGTCGGCGGGCCGCAATTCGTGCACGCGATTCGCCCCAGGGTAGTAGAACCAGTGGCACACCGTCTCCGCATCGCGAGGGCCACGCATGACGACGAACTATGACGGGATCGCCAAGGAGTATCAGGCATCGAAGCTCCAGCCCTGGCGGACGCATGTCGAGCAGCACACGCTCCTGCGACTGACCGGCGACGTGCGGGGCGCGAGGACGCTCGATCTCGCCTGCGGAGAAGGCTACTACACGCGGTTGCTCCGCCGGCTCGGAGCGGATCCTGTCGTGGGGGTCGACCTGTCGCCGGCGATGATCGACCTGGCACGCGCGCAGGAAGTGGCCGACCCGCTCGGCATCCGCTACGGCGTCGGCGATGCGCGAGCGGTCGCTGAACGCCCTCGGGCCGACCTCGTGTTCGCTGCGTATCTGCTGAATTATGCCCAGGATTACGCCGAACTGCTGGCCATGTGCGAGGCGATCGCGCGGAACCTGGAGCCGGGCGGGCGGTTCGTCACCGTCAACAATCGTCCGGATGACCCGCCGGCAAACTTCGAGTCCGGGCGGGCCTACGGATACTCGAAGCGACTGGAGGGCCCCTTGGAGGAAGGCGCGCCGATCGTCTGGCGGTTTCATCTGCCCGATGGGACCATCGAAGTGACCAACTTCTACCTGACGCTGGCGACGATGGAACGCGCCCTGACGACGGCCGGACTCCGGGACATCCGCTGGCATCGCCCTGAGGTATCGCCCGAGGGTCTGCAGCAGTGGGGAGAAGAGCACTGGCGCGGGTTTCTGGCGCAGCCCCCGATCGTGTTTCTGGAGTGCGTCAAATGAGACTGCGTGATCCATCATGATCCCCCGTTCGCAAACACCCGCCGGCACATCGGGGAGCGGCGGCGATCCGCGCCGCCGCGGGGAGGTGACGGAGTCTCACGAGCAGGGCAGCGCCGCCTGGTCTCTTTATGCGCGTTCACGCGGCGTCGGCGCGGCGATCGCGTAGAGCGTGTCGGCGATCAGCCTGACTGTGTCGTCAGACGCCACGGAAGCGAACGTGGCTGTCGAATCACCACGGGCGCCGTGCCAAACCCCGTGTGCAGCGGATCTCTCGGGGAGACAGGTCCGCTGCCGTCGTTCCGCTCCCGGGCAGGATAGGCCCGCCAACAGCACTTCCGTACCCTTCTGCTCTCCAGGGCTTGGCCTTCCGGCCGCCGCGGCGATCGGAGTTCGAGCCGTAGATGTTTCTCGAGTCGCCGAAACTCAGCCCACGGGCTATATCACAGTCCCCGGATTCCAACGACCTCCGCACGCCTGGCCATGGCACACCTCATCCACCACTGGACGACACTCGCCCCGTTCGCAGCCACGGCACTGCTGATCCTCACCATCACCATCGGCGAGCACCCCTGGCTGCTCATGGGCTGCGCTGCGATGCTCATCGCTGCCGTGCTCGCCGCAGTGCATCATGCGGAGGTAATCGCCCACCGCGTCGGCGAGCCGCTCGGCACGCTCGTCCTCGCCCTCGCCGTGACCGTGATCGAGGCGGCCCTGCTGCTCTCGCTGCTCATCGCCGGCGGCGCCGGCATGGAGACACTGCCCCGCGACACCGTCTATGCCACGGTGATGATCATCACGACGGGCGTCGTCGGCCTGTGCACGCTGATCGGCGGCCTGGCCCACCGCGAGCAGTCGTTTCGCGTCGATGGGGCGGGCGGGGGCCTAGCGGCCCTGATCGTGCTCGCGGTTGTCGCGCTCGTCCTCCCCGACTACACGATCACGACCAGCGTCGGCACCTACAGCCGCGCCCAGGCGCTCTTCGCAGCCGTCGTCTCGGCGGCGCTGTGGGGCATCTTCGTGTTCGTCCAGACCGTGCGGCACCGCGACTATTTTTTGCCGCATGACGACCACGCCCTGCCCGACGAGCATGCCCTGCCTCCCTCACGCCGGCAGGCGACGCTGAGCTTCGTGCTCCTGATCGTCGCCCTCGTCGCGGTCGTAGGCCTCGCGAAGGTGCTCTCGCACCCGCTCGAGGAGTTCGTCGAGGTATTTCACCTGCCGCGCGGCGTGGTAGGGATCGTGGTGGCGTTGGTGGTGCTCCTGCCCGAGACCTGGGCCGCGATTCGGGCAGCGCATGCCAACCGGCTCCAGAGCAGCATGAACCTCGCGATCGGCTCCGCGCTTGCGACAATCGGCCTCACGGTGCCAGTCGTCGTTGTCTTCGCCACCGCCTACGGCCTGCCGCTCGTGCTCGGACTCGAACCGAAGGACATCGTGCTGCTCGCAACGGCACTGCTCGTGAGCGTCGTCACCCTCGGCACGGGGCGGACCTCGATGATGCAAGGCGCGGTGCACCTCGTGCTCTTCGCAACCTACCTGTTTCTCGCCTGCGTGCCCTGAGGCGGGTCGCATGTGGCGGTGTGTCCCCGTCGCGCTGCGACGGCAGACGATGAATGGTTTATTCGTGCCTCACGAGCGGCGGGTCGCGGCCGACAGCCGGCCGAGTCCGTCGATCGCACAGATGGCAAGCGCCGTCCAGACCAGGGCGAACCCGGTGAGCTTGCCGGCGTCGAACGGCTCGTCGTAGACGAAGAGTCCGAGCAGAAACTGGATCGATGGGCCGAGGTACTGCATCAGGCCGATGGCGGAGAGCGGGATCCGCCGGGCCGCCGACGCAAAGCAGAGCAGCGGCACGGCCGTGATCACCCCCGACAGCGCGATCAGCGGCTCGTCCCAGCCGCCGCGGCTCCCGAACGCGCCGCGGCCCGCGGTGTGCTCCAGGGCGAGAAACACCGCGGCCGGTATGAGCAGCAGCAGCGTCTCGACCGTCAGCGAGGAGAGGGCGTCGAGCGCGGTCCGCTTCTTGGCGAGGCCGTACAGGCAGAACGTGACGGCCAGATACAGGGCGATCCAGGGGAAGTGCCGGTACTGGCCCGCCAGCCAGGCCACGCCCGCGGCGGCGACGGCGATGGCGAGCCACTGCGCGGGCCGGAGCCGCTCGCCGAGCACGAACACCCCGAGGAGCACGCTGAGGAGGGGATTGAGAAAATAGCCGAGGCTGCTTTCGATCATCCGGTCGTGGGTCACGGCCCAGACGAAGCCCAGCCAGTTGGCTGAGACGAGCGCTGCGGCCACGCCCTGCCGGACAAGCACGCCCGGCGTCGCCAGCGCCGCCCGGATTCGCCCCGCCGCGCCGGTCAGCCAGACGAGCGGCAGGAGAACGAGGATCGACCAGATCACCCGGTGGGCCACCAGCTGCGAGGCGGGCACGGAGGCGAGCTGCTTCCAATAGACCGGGAGCACGCCCCAGAGGATGAAGGCCGCCGCGGCGTGGAGGTAACCGATGTTCACGGGGGCCAGCGGGGAGACGGGCGGGAGAACCGGCTATCATCGCCGACCACAGCCGGCGGCTCAACGTCTCTTTGCGCTCACCCGACAAGCACGACGGCGGGCCGGGCGACCCTGTTCGCCCGACCCGCCGCTTGTGCTCACGCGTCATTCCGCCGGCCAGCGGCCGGCGGAGCGGCGATCAGCAGCCCTTCTTGCAGCCCAGCAGGCCCTTGTGGGACTTGCCGCAGCCACCCTTGCCAGCGGCCGCGCCGCCGTTGCCGCAGGCGTCACCGGCGTCGCCGGCCGGAACCTGCTCCTCGACGCAACGGTTCACCGTGGTGCAGACCTTCTTGGTGACCTTCTTGGGCACGCGGACGACATACGACTCGGTCTTCGTCTCGCAGACGTTGTCGCTGACGCACACGCTGTAGGTCTCGGACTTCGCAACCGGCACGTTGACCGTGTAGCAGACGTCCTTCGACCGCTTCTCGGCCACGCACCGGTTCACCGTGATCTCACGGGTCCGCGTCTCGCAGCGGCTCTTCGCCACGCACACCGTCTTGGTCCGGCACTCCGGAACCAGCTTGGTGACGCAGTAGTTCGCCGACCGCTCCTCGCACCGGCTCTTGTGCACGCAGATGGTCTTGGTCCGGGTTTCCGGGACCATCTTCGTGACACAGTAAGAGCGGGTCCGCTCCTCGCACCGGCTCTTGGCGACGCACACCGTCCGGCTCCGCTCTTCGCAGCGGAACTTCTTCACCTTGTAGGTGAAGGGGACCTGCTCGCACTCGGTCTTCCACGTGGTGACCTCGATCTCCTTGGTCTCGCACGTCGGCACCCACTTGCGGCAGCAGACGACCTTCGGGCAGCAGGGATTGCCGGCGGCGTCATACTTGCCGTTGGCGGAAATCTCCTTGGCCTCGGTCACCCAGTGGCCGCCCCGGCAGGTCACGGTCTTCGTGCCCTTGACCGGCACGCGCTTCGAGACCGTGCGGAAGCCCGTCATGTCCTCGAAGTACGGGACCTGCACCTGGAACGACTGCTGGATCTGCTCGGTGTACGGCACGTTCACCTTGTAGGTGGCCGTCCGCTCTTCCTTGACGGGCACCATCACCGTGTAGGTCTTCTCGACCTGCTCGGTGTAGGGCACGTTCACCTTCCACGTCCGCGTCTTCTCCTCCTTGACGGGCACCATCACCGTGTAGGTCTTCTCGACCTGCTCGGTGTAGGGGACGTTGACCTTGTACTCCACCGTCTTGGTCTCCGGCACGTTGACGTTGACGGAGTACTCGACCGTCTTCGTCCGCGTCTCCGGCACCATGACCGTGAAGTTCCGCGTCCGCTCCTCGATCCGGGGCACCTTCTTCGTGACCTGGAAGGAACGCTCGCGGACCTCGGTCCCCCACTCGGTGACCTCGATCTCACGCACCTCGGGCACCTGCTTCCAACGCTTCACCGTCCGCATGCCGGCGGCGTCGTCGGCCGCGGCAGCGGGGGTGGGTGCGGCAGCGGCGTCACCGCCGCCCACCAGCACGGAACCGTCCGCCTTCGGTGCGGCCGGCTCCTCGCCACGGACGAACGCACCGCCGACGCACACGCCGGCAGCCGCCACCCACGGCAGGAACTTGAACGTCAATCGCTTCTTCACGGAAACCTCCAGAGGGAAAGGGAACTCTCGACCTTTTGGGAACACGTGTTCCAGGCTCCGCGCGAAACCATCCCCAAACGAGGGATTTCCCGCGGTGAAGCCCGGCGGAGATCGCCGGCGGCCGTCCCCCGCCCGATCAGGAACCCATCCGTTGAGTTCCCGCGACCGGGAGGGTTTGCGCCGCCGGCAAACTCTCGTCAGAAGATCGTGCTTCGCCGACCGAAAAACTCAGCGTCGTTCGCCGAAGTCTGATCGTGTCGGTTCTGCCGGTGGCACGGGGGGCTGCTCGCAGCCGCGGCCCATCGGGCCCCCTTCGCAGCACGTCTCGAGAATCGCCCCGCACGTCCGGCAGACGAGTTTGGCGCGGATCTCGTGCGTCTCGCCCTGGCAGATCGGGCAGCGGGGCTGGCTCATGGAGACGCAGTATACGGCGCGGTCGTCTCCAGGAACCGCTCCACGACCGCGATGAACTCCGCCGGCGCGTCGGCATGCACCCAGTGACCCGCCGGGGGAATCGTCTCGATCGTCGCCGCGGGAAAGAGCCGGCCGATCTCGGCCGCGTGCCGGGGCTCGAGGTAGTCGGACCGGCCCCCGGCGACGAACAGCGTCGGACCGGGATACGCGGTCCCCTGGGGAATCGCGGGAAAGCCGCGGATCGCCTCGAAGTGCCGCTCCAGCGCGTCGAGGTTCACGCCCCACGACAGACCGCCGGGCCCGTTGGCGAGGTTCTGCATGAGAAATCCGCGGATAGCCGGGTCGGCGACCGCCGTGGCCAGCGCCGCGTCGGCGTCGGACCGCGCGCGGCAGGTGGCGAGATTCACGCCCCGCATCGCCGCCAGAAAATCCCGCGGGGCCCCCTGCGACACGGCCGGCGCGATGTCGACGACGACCAGCCGCGAGACGAGATCGGGCCGCGTCAAGGCCACGAGCATCGCCACCTTGCCCCCCATGCTGTGGCCGAGGACCGTCGCCGGCCCGCCGACCCGCTGCTCGATCAGCCGGACGACGTCGACGGCCATGGCGGGGTAGGTGTGGTCGTCGTGCCAGGGACTCGCGCCGTGGTTTCGCAGGTCGGCCCACAGGACGCGCCGGCGGCTGGCGAGCGCCTTGGCGACGGTCGCCCAGTTGCGCTTCGCCCCGAGCAGGCCGTGAAGGATCACCAGCGGCGACCCGGCCCCGCTGTCGTTGCACGCCAGTTCGACCGTCACCAGCTCCTCCACCAACCCGGCGTTGCCGTCACGGCCGCAGGCCAGAAAAGCCGACCCGCTCATCGTTTGGCACCCGCGGCGGGCTTCTGTTTCCGGCCCGGCTCGACGAGCAGGGCCTCGAGCCGGTCGGTGACGAGCTCGTCCCGCTTGTCACGCAGCCGCACGATCTGCCGATCATACCAGGCGGCCGACCGCTGCTTGCGGTAGGCGAGCTGTTCGGCACGGGCATCGATCTCAACGCCGATCGCCGCGCGGATGTCAGGTTCGAGCTTCGCCCGGGTCTTCTTCGAGTCGGCCATCCAGCGGGCGACGAGGAGGTCGATCCGCGTCCGCGCCTGCCAGGCCCGGAGCTCCAGTTCGTAAAGCCGCTCGTCCTTCGCCCGGCTGGCGGCGAGCGCACGCACGGTCTCGTCGAGGTCCGCGACCGCCGCGGCATGGTCGGCGGGCTTCCGCTTCTCCAGACGGTCGAGCAGCTCGGCGAGCTCCGGTTGGTGCGCGCCAACGAAGGCCCGGACCCGCTGCGCCCGTTCGGCATCGGTCGCGGCGGAGGCTCCTGGCTGTTGCGGCGCTGCTGAGCCGCCCGGGGCGGCCGCGGCCTGCCGATCGGCAGCGGTGATCAAGAGCAGCGCCGACGCCACGACTTTCCTCGCGGTACGCATGAAACACATGTCTGATTTCCTCGTTTCCATCCGGCCACCGTGAATCACCCGCTGGGATGCCATCCGCTCTAGCCCGCGTCCGGAGCAGCGGAATCCAACGCGTCGTCCACGAGGGCGGCGATGAGCCAGTCGGGCGGCGTGGCGACGCCCTCGGGTGTCGCGGACGGTTCCGCATCCGGCCCGCTGGCCTCTGCCGCCGACGCCGCGTCGATCGCCACAAGGGTCTCAGCTTCGGCACCGTGCGCCAGGGCGAGCCAGTTGTCGGCACAGCGGTCAAGGTCCGCCTCTGCGACTCCGGGCCAGCCGGCTCGGCGGGGCGGTTGCGAGATCACGACGGCCACCAGCAGGCCGGCCGCGATCGCCAGCGACGTCGGCCACAGCCAGGGGTTTCGTTTCCGGGCGGCGGCCGAGGCAGCGACGCGCTGCCGAGGACGCGCGGCCGACGTCGGTTCCTTGGCCGGTGCAGCGACGCCAGGCTCGGCGGCCGTGTCGCCGAGCAGGCCGGCGTGGGCGAGACGCAGCATTGCGCCCTCGAGCCTCAGGTACGTGGCGAGCGTCCGGCGGGCGTCGACCGAGGTGGCGAGCAGGTCCGCGAGCCGGCGCTGGCCGGCCGGATCGAGGCCGCCGTCGAGGTGCTGCACGATCAGGTCGTCGAGCACGCGATCCGGAGGCACGGCGCGGTGCGTGTCGTCAGTGGTCATGATGTCGTTCCCTGCGGTCGTGCCAGTTTCGACTGCACGCAGTCATGGAGCATCCGCCGCGTCCGCGACAGGGCCCGCTGCACGGCCGCGCCCGTCCTGCCGACGGCGGCGCCGATGGCGTCGAACGACCCGCGGCCCTCGTACCGCATCGCGACCATCGTGCGTTGCACGTCGGGCAGTCGGCCCGCACAGTCCTTGAGCGCGTCGAGTTCACGCTGCCGCTGAACCATGTCGGTGGCATCGTCGCTGAACGCCCGGTCGATCTGCTCGAGAAGCTCCGGCTCGGTCGGCGGGCAGCGGGCCGCCCGCCCCCTGGCCCGGATGTAGTGCAGCGCCTGCCGGCGCACGATCTCCTTGGCCCAGGCGCGGAAGTCGCGGATCGGGCCCTCCGCCGCGGTCGAATGCTGCATGATCACGACGGCCGCGTTCTGGAAGATCTCCTCGGCCGCGTCGAGGTCGCGGACCATCGCCATCAGGTAGGCCATGAAGTCCCCCTGGTGACGGAGCATGTCCTTGATCAGTGCCGGGTCGTTCATGCGGGGGGCGGGTGATGGTGAGGCGGGATCGAGGACGTGAGGGGCCGGTGATGGACCCCATCAACCGGCCCGGGGGCTCGTTGGCGAGCCCCGCGGGCGGCGGTCGTTTCAGGCGGACTTCTTCCGTGACTCCCGCCCGACATTCTTGCCGGCCTCGAGCGGTTTGTCGCCCTGCGACTTCTTCCGCGCAGCCTTGGCCTTCGGCGGCGCGGACTTGTCGGCTGGCGTGTCCGTCTTCTTCGCCGCCTGTTCTTGCTTCTTCGCCCGCTTGGTCTCCGGCGCGACCGTCTTCACAGCGGCCTTGTCGGCCGGCTTCGCCTTGCCGACGGCCCCCGTCCGCTCCCCCGCCATCGTTGCGGCCGGGGCCGCTGCCGTCGCCCCCACGATCACCACCATCACCGCCAGCGCCATCAACACACGAAACGTCTTCATGACCATCGCTCCTTTTCCGGCCTGTCCTGTTCCTGGAATCCGACTCGGATTCGAGCCCGCCGCCGACGGCGTCGGCTCCTGCGTGCTCACCATCCAAGTACCGAACCCCGCCCGGGCAGACAAAAAAATTTGTCAGGCCACTGCGCAGCCTGTTTTCCGGCCATCAGCCCAGCCAGACCTGCCGGGCGAGCCGGAGGAGGTCGCCGATGCTGCGCCGCGTCTCGGCGAAGTCGGCCTTGCTCGAGCCACGGGTGCGGTCGACGAACGTGATCGGCACCTCGACGATCCGCGCCCCGGCCCGGTGCAGGAGCCAGAGGAGCTCCTCCTGGAAGGCGTAGCCGCGGGCTCGGGGAGGCTGGATGCGATCGAGGAGCGCGAGCCGGACCGCGCGAAATCCCCCCGAGGCGTCGCGGACCGGCACCCAGAGCACCCAGCGGGTGAACCAGCAGACCAGCCGGCTGGCGACGTGACGCGACAGCGGCCAGCCGACGGTGCTGCCCCCCGGCACGCGGCGCGAGCCGATGGCGAGGTCCGCCGGGCGGCCGCCGACCGGCTCCAGCGCCGCCAGGAGCCGGGGCACGTCGTCGGGGTCGTGGCTCAGGTCGGCGTCCATGTAGACGGCGATCTCGAAGCCGCGTCGGCGGGCCTCGCCGAGCCCCTCGAGGATCGCGGCCCCGAGGCCGCGGCGGCCGCGGCGCACGAGGACGTGCAGCCGTGGCTCGGCGGCCGCCTTCTCCAGCGCGATCCGGCCGGTGCCGTCGGGGGAGTCGTCATCGATGACGAGCAGCTGGAGGTCGTCCCGCGCCGCCAGCACGCGGTCGATGAGCGTGGCGATGTTCTCGCGCTCGTTGTAGGTCGATGCCGTGACGAGCACCCGGCCCGGCGGCCAGGGCTCGGCGGAACGGAGATCGGCTGCGGGTGAGTCGGCGCTGGTCGTCACGTCCTGATTCTGGCCTCGGATCGGGGCGGCGTCACGGGACGATCGCGGATGCCGGGCGAGACGCGGTGTCAGCCGACGAGGATCACGACCAGTTCCCGCGGCCCGTGGGCCCCGAGGACGAGGATCCGCTCGATGTCGCCGGTCCGGCTCGGACCGGTGATGAACGAGAGCATGCTCGGCAGCCGGCTGCCATGCCGCTCGCGGGCCCGGGCCAAGGCGTCGGCGAGCGTGCCCACGACCTGCTCGGCCGTGGCGATGACGACATGCACGTGGGGCAGGACCGAGAGCGACCGCCCGCCGCAGGTGGCGCTCGACACGAGCACCGAGCCGGTCTGGGCGACGAGCGACTCGCAGGTGGTGACGCCCGCATCGCAGGCCTCGAGGGCCTGCTTGTCGAAGGCGCCGTCGTCGACGCGGTGCGTCGGGCACCCGACCGTCGCCGTCGCCGCGGCGACGAGGGGATCGCCGTGGATTGCCAGCCGGCGCCAGCCGCGGTCGCGAGCCCTGTCGGCAATCACGGCCGCCGCCGCAGCGGTGTCGGCGACGTGGATGAACTCGGCGCGGAGCCGCGCGAGGTTGTCGGCGAGGATCCGGCGCTGCTCGTCCGGCGTCTCGCCGCCGTCGGGCAGCCAGGGGCGGCCCGCCTCGGCCGGGAGGATCGACAGTGCCCCGGGTTGGGCCGGCTCCGCGGCATGCGACCGCAGATGGGGCGGCGGCGCCGGCAGCTGCAGGGCCTCGCGCACCCGGGCGAGGATCACCCCTTCCGCCGAGTCGTCGTCGCGCCGGCTCACGTCCGCGCCCTCCACTGTGCCCGAAAACTCCGCGCCGGGGCCGGGGGCAGGTCGCGGGTCGCCAGCCAGGCCCGCAGGCCCGGCGGCTGGAGCCAGATGAGCAGGGAGAACAGCCTGCGGACCAGCCAGCCCCCGGCTGCAAAGAGCCGCGGCCGGCGGGCGGCGAAGGCGAACAGCCGGTGGCCGATCTGCTCAAGTCTCCCGGGCGCCGTGCGGGCCGCGTTCCGCCGGTTGTGGAGGAGGTGATGGTGGATGTCGATCCGCACCGGGCAGGCGTCGGTGCAGGCGCCGCACAGGGAACTGGCCTGCGAGAGGTGGTTCCAGTCGGCGAGCCCGCGCAGGTGGGGCGTGATCACGGAGCCGATCGGACCCTGGTAGGTCGTGCCGTAGGTGAAGCCGCCGACGTTCTTGAAGATCGGGCAGACGTTGAGGCAGGCGCCGCAGCGGATGCACTGCAGGCTGTCGCGCTGCTCGGGGTCGGCGAGGATCGCCGTCCGCGAGTTGTCGAGGAGGACGACGTGCATCTCCTCGGGGCCGTCGCACTCCCCGGCCTGCCGCGGGCCCGAATACAGCGTGTTGTAGCAGGTCAGCGGCTGGCCGGTGCCGGCGGTGGCGAGCATCGGCAGAAGCACCGCCAGGTCGTCGAGCCGCTCCACGACCTTCTCGATTCCCGCCAGCGCGATGTGCACGCGGGGCAGGGCGGCCGTGAGCCGGGCGTTCCCCTCGTTCTCGGTGATCGAGATCTGGCCCGTCTCGGCGACGAGGAAGTTGGCGCCGGTGATCCCCACGTCGGCATCGATGTACAGCTGCCGCATGTGCCGCCGGGCGATCATCGTCAGCTCCTCGGGGCTGTCGGTCGGCGGCGAGGCGAGGTGGCGGGTGAAGAGGTCGCTGATCTCGTCGCGCCGGACGTGCATGCAGGGGAAGACGAAGTGATAGGGCGGCTCGCCGCGGAGTTGCTGGATGAACTCCCCGAGGTCGCTCTCGACGACGCCGTAGCCCTCCTCCTCGAGGGCCGCGTTGAGCCCGACCTCCTCGCTCGTCATGCACTTGCTCTTGATGACGGCCTTCCCCTTGGCCGCCCGGACGAGCCCGAGGATGATCGTCCGGGCCTCCTCGGCCGTCCGCGCCCAGTGCACCTGCCCGCCGTTGGCGGTGAAGGCGGCGACGAACCGGGGGAGGAGCTCGTCGAGCCGGTTGACCGCCGACCACTTGGCGAGGCTGGCGGCGTCGCGGGCGTGCTCCCAGTCGCGGTACCGGGCCTTCTGGGCGTCGCGGGTGGCGTAATAGCCGCCGAGGGCCTTGCGGACGAACGCCCGGTGGGCGGTGTCGCGGACGTGCTCGGCGGCGTCGTGGAGAAACTGCTTCTTGGCGGGGCCGGCGGCCGCCTGCGGATGGCCGGCGTGGGCTGCGGAGGAAGCGTGCCCCGTGCTCATGCCCGGCCTCCGTCGAGGAGCGCGTCCCCCGCGAGCACCTCGGCGAGGTGGATCGTCCGCGGCTTCTTGCCTTGCCGCGACAGCCAGCCGTCGAGCTGCAGCTGGCAGGACGGGTCGCTCGACACGATGTAGTCGCACTCGGTGCGGGCCAGCGACGAGCCCTTCACCTCGGCCATCGCCGTGGAGATCATCGGAAACTTGACGCTGAACAGGCCGCCGAAGCCGCAGCAGCTCTCCGGCTCGTCGCACTCGACGAGCTCCAGGTCGCGGACCGCCCGCAGCAGCCGGCGCGGCTCGTCCTTGACCCGCAGCTCGCGCAGGCCGTGGCAGCCGTCGTGGTAGGTGACGCGGTGCGGAAAGCGGGCGCCGACGTCCTCGACGCCGAGCCGGCGGACGAGGAACTCGCCGAACTCGTAGGTCCGCGCCGCCAGGTCGTTGGCCGCCTGCTCCTGCGGCGTGCCGGCGAGGAGCTGCGGATAGAAGACGCGGAGCATCGCCACGCACGACCCGCTCGGCCCGACGACCGCCTCGGCACCGGCGAAGACGTCGAGGGCGTGGCGGGCGACCTGCCGGGCCTCGTCCCAGAAGCCGGAGTTGAAGCTCGGCTGGCCGCAGCAGGTCTGGGCGGGGCGAAACTCACAGGCGTGCCCGAGCCGTTCGAGCACCGTGGCCACGGCGAGGCCGACCCTGGGCACGAGTTGGTCCACGAAGCAGGGGATGAACAGGCTGACCTTCATACAAGAAGTGTAGCCTGCCGGCAGCCCCCGGCGGTCAGGGCTTCTTCACGCCCGCATACGAATAGTTCGAGACCGTGTCCCAGGCGATCTGCTGGAGGATCCGGCGCTGCTCCTCGGTGATCGGTGCCAGTTCCGCGAACGACTTCGGGTCGGTCGCCTTCGACTTGCCGCCGCCCCATGTGATGCCCGAGAAATCGGGATTCAGGCCGACGGGCGAGATCCCGTGCAGCGTGGCGACGTTGCAGTAGCCGAACAGCGCGCGGATGTGCGAGCCGGGAACCCACATGTTGCCCTCGAACCACAGTTCCGAGGGGTCGGTGACCCCGGGGAATTGGCCCGCGGCCACCATCTCGATGAGCTTGCACACCGCCTCCTCGACGGGTGAGATCACCATCACCTGCCGGCCGTGCTTCTCGTTGATCTGGTCGGTCAGTTTCTCCAGGGCACGGAGTCCCTCGGGAGGGGCTGTCCGGGGCTTCCAGGCCAGCACGTCCTTGTCGCCACGGCGTTCGTACGGGGGCCAGTACCACGACTGCCAAACGAGGCGGAACTTCGGATTGTTCATCACGCCCATGTCGCAGAGAACCGCCGGCGTCGAATCGAGCCCGACATGGCCCGACCATGTTTCAGCGTTCGGGAAGGACTGCGGCGTCGCGAGCAGCAGCACGTCGAACTCGCCTTGCTTGAGCGGCTCCATCCGCGTGTTGTTCAGGCCTTTCTCCCCCTTGATGTCGTGCCAGGTGCCGATGTACGGCCCGCTCTTCATCTGGAGACCCTCGATGCCCATCGCCTCGGCGACGGGTTTCTCGCCCCCGAACAGCATCAGCATGTGGCCGACCCGGACACCGGCCGGTTTCGCCGGCTTCGGCTCCTCCGCCATGGCGGCAGTCGCGCAGGCCAAGAGGCCGAACGCACTCAGAATCCCTGCCGTGAACCGATGGCGATTCATGGGAAACATTGCTCCTGTTCTCGTGACACCCTACCGGCGCCGCTCGATCGCCCGGACCAGCGCCGCGGCCATGTCGGCCGAGGATGAGGATAGGTCGGCCAATGGCCCATCGGCAAGCGTCGGCCTGGCGGGGCGGATCATGAGGAGCAAGATCCGGGACCGGTCGGGCTGGATACGGCCCGATTGTGGAGGTGCCTGTGAGCTCCCTATCCGTACTCAAGGCCGGATTTTTCTCGTTGGCGCAGAGCTCCTCGCCGAGGCCGAGGGGAATGCGGCCGAGGCGGAGAAACAGATGGCCCTCGCCGCCGGCCCTTACCGGATGGATCATTTCATGGGCAAGATCGCCCAGCTCCATTGCCGGCTCCGCGGCTGGAAACCGGCGGAGTGATCCGCGATCAAGGGGGACCCGGTCGATCGCGGCGCGCGTACCACTCGAGCAGCACCGCCTGGAGCACGCCGGCGAGTACCGACGCCACCGCCACGCCGACGAGAACTCCCCACACGCCCAGGCCGCGTCCCGGCCCCTCCCCGAGCGCGAGCCACCAGCACAAGGGCACCATCACGACGCCGTAGGACGCGACGTGGATCGCCGTCGGTGGCCAGACGACCTCGCGGGCACGGAGTGCCATCGACGCCACCCCCTGAAGGCCGTCGAAGAGCGTGACCGCCGCGCCGGCCGCGAGGAGGCGGGCCAGCAGCGGCGCCAGCCGGGCGCCGTCGGCCTGCCCCTCCGCATTGAGGCCGGTCACCGCCAGCCAATCCCTCGACCACCACACCATCACCCCCATCACCGTGCCGACGACGAGCGCCGCCACGATCCCCAGCCGTGACGCATCGGCCACCCCCTGCCGGTCCCCCCGTCCGAACCGCTCCGCGACACGGACGCTCGTGGCGCTGCCGAGGCCCACGTAGACCATGAATACCGATCCCATCATCTGCACCGTGAGGCCCCACAGCGCGCCGGCATCGATGCCGGTGAGCGTGGCGATCACGTGGGTCAGATTGAAACTCCCCCACTCGGCGACGTTGGCGAGCCCCGCTCCCAGACCGACGCCGTTCTGCCGGGCAAACTCCCCCTCGGTCGGATTCCCCCCCCAGACGAGCGCCGGCGTCGTCCGGGCCACGACCGCGAGCGCCACGAGCGCCATCCCGGTTCGCGACAGCGTCGTCGCCCAGGCGACCCCTGCAGCCCCATGATCCGGCACGAGCGCGAGATCGAGGACGAGGTTCGCCACCACGGCCGAGAACCCGATCACCGTCACCACGACCGGCCTACGGAGGGCCTCGAGATAGGCGGCGGAGGCACTGAACAGCATCTGGGCCGGGAGGCCATAGGAGAGGATCCGTGTGCAGGTGGTGGTGGGGGTGGCGAAGCCGTCATCGAAACCGAGCCAGCGGAGGAGCGGGCCGGCGATGACGATGCAGACCGCCGCCGAAGCCACCCCGTAAAGGAGCGCTACGGCGAGCCCGCGGCGGACGATCCGGCCGGTCTCGAGATCGCGACCGGCACCGGCCAGTTCGGCGGTGAGCACCTGCACGCCGACCACGAGCCCCAGGCCGAATCCCATCGCCACGCCGACCGGCAGGAAGGCGTTGAGGATGTGGGGGAGTTGGCCCGGCGCGTGGCGGGCGAGGACCACCGCGTCGGTGAGTCCCATGAGCATGAAACTCGCCCGTGACAGCGCCACCGGCGTCGCCAGACGCGCCAGATCGAGGACATCACGGCGGTTGAGGTAGGAAGGGAGCGGCATGGCAGGCTTGGCGGGCTTGAAGACCCAGGCGGCGCCGGTCCTCCGGCGGCGGGGCCGCTCGACCTACTTGCCGATCTTGTGGAGCTTCGTGTTGCTACGGACATAGAGGGCGCCGTCCGCGGCGGCAGGACTGCAGAGGATCTCGTCGGCGAGATCGAGCGTCGCCACCACCTTCCCCTGAGGATAGGTCGGCCAATGGCCCATCGGCAAGCGTCGGCCTGGCGGGGCGGATCATGAGGAGCAAGATCCGGGACCGGTCGGGCTGGATACGGCCCGATTGTGGAGGTGCCTGTGATGGATAGTCCGGCCAATGGCACTTCCGCAACCATGTCGATAGGCATTTGAGCCGATGGGCGGCTGGTGAGGCTGGTGCCGCGTTTTCCGGCACCCGATCAGTTGCTCCCGGAACGGCTGCCCTCCCCCTGGAGTGGCATTTTTCTGCTGTCGGCGCGGAGGCTCTCCGAGTTCGGCCGCCTGGGGCTTTGGTTTTACCGCGCGTCCGGCACCGATCAGAGGCTGTGAATGTCGATAACGGGCAACTCGTCGGGCGACACCTGAACCGCTTCGCGGTCGTCATGGGCCTGCACGAGCTCGCCCCAGTCGGTGGGCGGGCCCCGGGCCGGCGAGACGGGTGGTGGCTCCAGCGGCTCGCCGAGGTGTGTCAGAATCTGCCGGATGGGCCCCGGCTCCGTGATGAACGCAATCAGCCGGATGTCGCCACCGCACCCCGGAGTGCTCGAACTCATGACGCCCCGCCGGGCCGGATCGTCGAAACCTACTCCGAACGACGCGGCATCGAGATCCTCAGTTGCGCCTCCACTACCTTCAAACGCCCGGACCTCGATCGTGCATTCGAGCCCGACGAGTCATATTACATCGCCCATGCCGACCAGATCCGTCCGAAGGACGAAGTGGATCTGCAGATCGACCTGCCGCCCGATCTGGTGATCGAGGTCGAGATCACCTCCTCGGCGATCGCCAAGCTCAGGCTGTTCGCCGCGATGGGGGTGCCGGAGGTCTGGCGGCATGATGGCAGCCGGCTCGAGATGCTGGGTCTGGAGGCAGCCGGCTACCGGCCGCTCGCCTCGAGCCGTGGCCTGCCGGGCCTCACCGCCGAGATGATCGATGCTGTGTTGGCCCGCCGATTCGAGCAGGGCGAGACGGCGCTGATCAAGGAATTTCGCGGGACGATTGCCGCCGGCTGAGCGGTAGGCAAACCGCGAACCGCACGTGCCGTGAACGATCACGGCCAGCCCGTGACGGCGCACGGGCTGGCCGCTCGTGCCCGTGACCAGTCCGGGCGATTCGGCAACAAACGCGTTGCGCCGCCGGCACGACCCACCCGCTCGGAACCCTCGCCGGCCCGGATCGCCCCGCCGAGCGTCAGATCGCGATCTGGCACGGCCTTTGCGGAAGAAGAAATCGTCGGCGTAAGTTGCCTTCTGGAGATTCCTTCGATGCATCGCGTGGGGTGTCGCTGTCGTCGCTGTCCGGCGTGTCGTGAGACATGTCGTCGCTTCGGTCGCCCGCTGCCCCGCCCCCCGCACGCACAGGAATCACCATGTTGGCATCACGCCTCGCCCGACCCGCCGGCCGCCCGTCGCTCGCCACGCTGATCGCCGCCGCTCTCTCGGTCGCCACCGGCGCACCCCTGGCACCGCTCTCGACTACTCCGGCGCGGGCAGAGTCGATCGTCGGCGGGGCGGCGCCCGCACAGCCTGCGGCCATCCGGGCCGTGGCCCGCGAGGCGTATGTCTGGGGCTGGCCAATGGCCTACGTGCACCAGTGCCGCGCGCGCGTCGCGCTCGTGCCGGCCGCCGGCAAGAGCGGCGGGCTGCCGGTCGCGCCGCTCAACGAACTGGCGATGCTCACCGACCAGATCGCGCCGCGGACGACGGTCGTGCCGTGCCCCAACCGCGACGTGCTCTACGGCTTCGGAGTGTTCGACCTCGCCGCCACGCCGGTCGTCGTGCAGGTGCCCGATTTCGCCGAGAGGTTCTGGCTTTACCAGCTCGGCGACCAGCGCACCGACGGCTTCGCGGCGCTGGGAAGCATGCACGGCACCCGGCCCGGCTGCTACCTCGTGGTCGGCCCCGGCTGGGCGGGCGCCGCGCCCCCCGGCATCGCCGGCGTGGTGCGGTCGCCGACCCGCCATGCCTACTGCATTCCGCGGGTGTTTTTCACGGCCGCGGAGGGAGACCGGGCCGCGGCCGTCGCGGCCGCCGCGGGCGTGATGGCCTACCCGCTTGCCGAGTTCACCGGCGGCCCGCGGCACCGCGATTGGTCGAAGCTCCGCTGGCTGCCGAGCCTGTCGCGCGACGCGGGTGGCGTCGCCCCCGAGCGGTTCCTCGAGATCCTTCCCACGCTGCTCGACGACGTGCCGCCGCTGCCCGGCGAGGAGCCGCTCTATGCCCGGCTGCGCGGGCTGGTGGCGGCGATCTCGGCCGATCCCGCCCTGGCCGCCATGGCCACCACGGCGGTGCACGAGGCCGAGCGCGAGATCGTCGCGCCCCTCTTCGAGTTTCGCAACGTCGGCATCCGGCTGCCCGCCGGCTGGACCACCGTTGTCAACGGGGCGGCCTTCGGCACCGACTACCTCACCCGCACGGCGGTTGCCCGGTCGAACGTGTTCGTGAATCGCCACCACGAGACGAAGTATTACTACCTCGACGTCGATGCCACCGGCCACCGGCTCGACGGACGCCAGCGCTACGCGATCACGTTTCCGCCAGGACGGCTCCCGCCGGCGGCCGGCTTCTGGTCGCTCACGGCCTACGACGCGCGGCACGCGCTCCCGGCCGACTCGACCGCGCGGCACGCGATCGGCTCGCGCGACACGGCCCTCGAGTTCGCCGCCGACGGATCGCTCACGATCCTCGTCGAGCCGGCGGGCTCAGCCTCGGCAGCGAGCGCGGCACCCAACCGGATCACGGCGCCGGAGGGGCCGTTTTCGCTCTACCTCCGGCTCTACGCCCCAGAGGAGATCGCCCTCCAAGGCGGCTGGACCCCGCCCTCAGTCGTGCCGTCGCATACGCTGGCTTCCCGTGCTCCGTCGTGGCGTCGTGTCGACGGACGCCGTGGGGGCGGCGGGCGACTGCGCTAGGCGGCCGCAAAACCTCACGGGTCGGTCGGGCACGGCTTTTGCAAACTGTGAACCGATGAGGAATGTTCCCGGCGAAAGGCACTGCTCCGATGGCATGGATTCCGATTCCAGGCGTCGATCCGCGGATCAAGGGCCGCTGGATCAACCTCTCACCGCAGCGCCGGTTCGTATGCGATCTGCTGCACTTCGCCCGCGCCGTCCCGAGCGTGCCGACGCAGCGGCGGATGCAGCTGGCCGACCTGATCGAGGCCCGGGGCCGCCGGCCTGACCGGATCAGTTGGTGCGCCATCTTCATCAAAGCGTTCGGCATCGTCGCGGCCGCACGGCCCGAGCTCCGCCGCGCATATCTGCCGCTCATCTGGCCGCATCTCTACGAGCACCCGATCAACGTGGCGAGTTTCAGCCTCGAGCGAACCTACCGCGGCGAGCCCGGCGTGTTCTTCGCGCGGATCGCCCGGCCCGAGGAGCACTCGCTGCGCGAGCTCGACGCCCTCGTCAGGCACTACCAGCGGGCGGCTGTGGAGACGGTGCCCACCTTTACCCAGGCCCTGTGGATCAGCCGCCTGCCGCGGCCGCTGCGGCGGCTGGTGTGGGCCATCGGCCTCTATTCCGACGGCGCCTGCCGCGGGCACTTCTTCGGCACGTTCGGGATCAGCGTGGTGGGCTCGCTCGGCGCGGCGGGGCTGCACATCCTCTCGCCGCTGACGACGACGCTGAACTACGGCACGTTCGCCGACGACGGGGCGCTGGATGTGCGGCTGACCTACGACCACCGCGTGCTCGACGGCGCCCCGGCGGCCCGGGCGCTCACGGAGCTCGAGGACGTGCTGCATGGCGAGATCCGCCGCGAGCTGCTCGACCTGGCGGCAGAGTCGGAGCCCGTCGATGGCCTCGTCGCAGAACAGGTGGCCTAGCCATGGGGCTCGTGCATGCGCTGCGCTTCGCGTCGCGGACCGACCGGCTGGGGAAGGTGGCCCGCTGGTCCGACGCCCGCCGCGACCGGCTGGCCCGGCGTCGGCTGCGGCGGCTGGTGGCGTTCGCAGTGGCGCGGTCGCCGTTCTATCGCCGGCTGTATCAGGGCATCGACCTGCGGCGGTCGCGCCTCGAGAATCTCCCGCCCGTCACGAAAGAGATGCTGCGGGAGCACTTCGATGCTGTGCTCACCGACCCTCTCGTGCGCTACGACGACCTCACCGACTTCGTGCGCTATCCGGCCAACCTCGGCAAGTGGTACCGGGGCCGGTATGCGGTGAGCCACACTTCGGGCAGCCAGGGGCCGCCGCTGTTCGTCGTGCAGGATCGGGCCGCGATCGAGCTGCTCTTCAGCCTGATGAGCGCGCGGGCCAATGCCGGCACGAAGCCCGGTCCGCTCGAAGGGCTCCGCCGGCTCCGCGAGCCGGCCCGCGTGGCCGTGGTCGCGCTGCACCGCGGCTTCTATCCCTCGGCTGCGGCGTTTGAGTTCATGGCCGCGGAGACGGCGCCGTTCACGAGCGTGCGCTGGTTCTCCGTCGCCGATCCCGACCTCGTGCCGCGGCTGGCCGACTTTCAGCCCCATTCGCTCGTCGCCTACGCGAGCGTGCTCGAGGGCCTCGCGCTCGAGGCGGATCAGCTCGGGTTGCGAAACCTGCGGCAGATCGCCAACAGCAGCGAGCAGCTCACGCCGCGGGCCCGGCGGCGGATCGAGGCGGCCTTCGGTGTGACGGTGATGGACCATTACGGCACGGGCGAATGCCTGTTTCTCTCCGACGGCTGCCCGAGCGACGGCGGGGCCCACGTGAACGCCGACTGGTCGATCCTCGAAAACGTCGATGACGATCACCGGCCGGTACCGCCCGGGCAGCCCGGCCGGAAGGTGCTCGTGACGAATCTCGCCAACCGCATCCAACCGTTCATCCGCTACGAGGTTCCCGATCGTGTCGTGATGGCCACGGAGCCCTGCCGCTGCGGCAGCCGCCTGCCGCGGATCTCGCGGATCGAGGGCCGCTCGGCGGAGGCCTTCTGGGTCACGGGCGCCGATGGCCGGCAGCGGCCGCTGCCGGGTGTGCTCTTCCACGACGCGATCGACCACCTGGCGCAGGTGCGCGAGTGGCGGGCCACGCAGACGGAGGCCGACCGGATCCGGCTCGAGCTCGAGTTTCTGCCCGGGGGCCGCGGCGACGTCGACGTGCCGGCGCTCGTGGCGCGGCTGAGGGCGAACGGCCTGCCGGAGCGGGTGCGGGTCGACGTCGAGCCCGCGCACGGCCTCGCGCCCGATCCACGGACGGGCAAATTCCGCCGCGTGATCACGCACATGCAGCCGGCCGGGCCGCTGTCGTGAGCAGGCCGGCACTCGCACTCGCGTGCTACAGCCCGAAGTCTTCCTCGACGGTGCCGCCGGGCATGCCGATCAATTGATAGAGCGGCGTGGAGAGATACCGCTCGCCGGTGCTGCAGGCAAACGTGACGATCGTCTTGCCGGCGTTTTCCGGCCGCGCCGCGAGACGCTGCGCCACGGCGACGTTCGCCCCGGTGCTCACGCCCACGAGCAGGCCCTCCTCGCGGGCCAGCCGCCGGGCCCAGTCCATCGCCTCGGCCGTGGTCACCGTCTCGATCGCATCGACGACGGCGCGGTCGAGATTCTTCGGCACGAAGCCGGCGCCGATGCCCTGGATGCCATGCGGCCCCGGAGGCCCGCCGGACAACACCGCCGATTCGGCCGGCTCGACCGCGACCGCCCGCACGCCTGGATTCTGCTCCTTGAGAAATCGGCCCACGCCGCTGATCGTGCCGCCCGTGCCGACGCCGGCGACCACGATGTCGACATGGCCGCCAGTCGCCGCCCAGATCTCGGGGCCCGTCGTGGTCGCGTGGATCGCGGGGTTGGCCGGATTCTCGAACTGCCGCGGCATCCAGCCGCCCGGCGTGGCGGCGAGGATCTCATCGGCCCGCTCGATGGCGCCGCACATGCCGAGCCTCGCGGGCGTGAGCACGAAGTCGGCACCGAGGCCCAGCAGCAGGGCGCGGCGCTCGGTGCTCATCGAGTCGGGCATCGTGAGCGTGACTGAATAGCCCTTGGCTGCGGCGACGAAGGCCAGCGCGATGCCGGTGTTGCCGCTCGTGGGCTCGATGATCCGGCCGCCGGCCACGAGGGAACCGTCAGTCTCCGCGGCCTCGATCATCGCCAGGCCGATGCGATCCTTCACGCTCGCCAGCGGGTTGCGGTTCTCCGCCTTGACGAACACCGCGGCATGGTGCCGGCCGAGAACCCGCTCGAGCCGCAGCAGCGGTGTACGACCGACCGTGCCGAGCAGGCGTCGCGGCGCCAACGGGCCGGGCGCGGGGGAACCGGGGGTGAGGGCGGCGGCAGGCACGGCTTGGAGGGCGGTTCTTCGTGGCGGCCGCTGGGACGGCGGCCAATCAGGGGATGAACGACACCCATCCAGAGCACCTGCCGTGCCACGGGCGGGCAGCGTCTGGAAACTCCGCGGATGCCTCGGAGAGACAATGCGAACACATGCGAATTGAAACTGTTGACACTCAATTTTCCGAAAATAAGATCGCTATTCCGTGACATATGACGGTGTGATATCACGGGATCAAGGTCGCCGTTCGCGGGTTGAGAGCGGCGCCGACGCAACGAGGAGCTGCTTCCGTGGATGACGTGAGCCGGGTGGTGGCAGAGGTGTGGCGCGAGGCCTGCCGCCACATTGAACTGGAGTCGGCGGCGACGGCGATCGCCCGCACGATCGCGGCCCACGGGCCCTTTCGCGCCGTGGCGGTGCTGTGCGCCGATGCGACGGCGCGCACCGTGGAAACCCGCGTCATTGGCTGGGTCGGCCGGCGGGGTGCCGTGGCTCCGGCCACGCCTCCCCTGGGCGTGTCGGCATGGCAGAAACTCGCGAAGTGGCTGCGGGATGGCGACCTCGTTCATGCGACGCCGGCCGACGCTGCCGAGTGGCGGGCCGCGCTGCCCCCTGGGCTCGACGGCGACATCCTGCTCGCGCCCCTAAAGGCTGAGCGGCCAGTGCTCGGGGCGATGGCGCTCGTCGCCGACCCAGGGCAGTCGTTCGCCCCTGCGCACCTCGCCCTGGCGATGCAAGTCGATAGGCATTTGAGCCGATGGGCGGCTGGTGAGGCTGGTGCCGCGTTTTCCGGCACCCGATCAGTTGCTCCCGGAACGGCTGCCCTCCCCCTGGAGTGGCATTTTTCTGCTGTCGGCGCGGAGG